>WQXZ01000032.1 GCA_009781525.1 Coriobacteriia bacterium
GCTGCAACCGGCCAAGCAGGCAATAGTATTCGCATTACATCGTCTTATCCGAAAAAGCGCGGATACATTGCAGTTGCCAGCGGAAACGGCATGCAGTTGATCCTGGAGTCGCTCGGTGTTGACGCAGTGGTCAGTGGTGGACAGACGATGAATCCTTCGACAGCGGAGCTATTGGAGGCAATCGACCTGGTCAAATCGGACGAAGTTATCGTGTTTCCCAATAACAAGAATATCATCATGGCAGCGCAGGCTGCAGCGGATGTATCCGATAAAAGAGTTGCAGTGATTCCCACCAAGAGTGTGCCCGAGAGCTTCTCCGCATTATTCGTAGCCAATGAGAACCAGCCTTTCGACACCGAGGTCGACGGCATGATCGAGGCGATTTCTGAGGTAAGAGCCGCCGAGATAACCCATGCCATTAAAGAGGCAGTCAGCGCCAACGGTGAGCTTATCAAGGCTGGCGATGTCATCGGTGTCTTTGACGGGTCGATTGAAGCAGTAGGACAGGACGTCGAGAGTGTCGCCTTGCAGCTGGTCGAGCAGATTGCTGATGACACGCACGAGACCCTGACCCTGCTTGCTGGAGAGCAGATGACACAAGACGACTTCGAGGAGCTTGTCGCTTCGATTGAGGATAACTTTCCGAATCTGGAGATCGATGCACAGCGGGGTGACCAGCCGCTGTACCCGTTGATACTAGCAGCGGAATAGCCTGTGGCAGAACAACCTGTGGTAGACCAACCAGTGGCAGACCACCCCAGCGCCATATCCCGTCGCATTCAGCAAACCTTGGCGCTGACCGATCCGGTCTCAGCACTTCGCTTTGTCAGCAGCTCCCGCCAGCGCGGACTGACCCGACTTGGAATAACCACCTTATATGACCTGATCAGGCATTATCCCTTCCGTTATGACGACTTCAGTCAGGTTAGATCGATTGCTCTGGCACCGATCGGTCAAAAGGTCAGTATCATCGGCAGCGTCTACGAAACCACGGTCAGGCATGTCCGCGCACGACTGTCCATTGTCAACGTCACTCTGGTTGACGACTCAGGTATGTGCTTGCTCTCGTTTTTTAATCAACCCTGGTTGGCGCAGCAGCTGAAACCAGGGATGAAGCTGATCTGCCTGGGAACCATGGAGCACTACCGCGACTACCGCCAGATGAGCTCGCCGCAATACACGATTCTTGATGACGATGGCAGCTCAGCTGGGATCCAACCGGTCTATCGCACCAACTCTGATATCAGCCAAGGCTGGGTCAAGCGCTTCATCAACGAAGCACTGACTGCATGCCAGAAAGTGCTTGACCCGCTACCGCCAGAACTTAGGACTCGCCTTGGCCTGATGAGCCGTAGCTCGGCTCTGCATCAGGTGCATCATCCAGAAACGACTGTAAACTACACTCAGGCTCGCCAGCGCCTGGCTTTCGACGAGATCTTCTTTTTGCAGCTCTATCTGCTCAAACGCAAAGCCGTGGCTCAGGCTGGCGCAACAGCAAAGGCTCTGCAACCTGACAACCCCAAGCTGCACTTGCTGCGAGCAGGCCTGCCATTTACGCTGACAGCCGACCAGACCAAAGCGACCACAGAGATATTTGCCGACCTGTCCCAATCCCTCCCGATGAACCGCCTGTTAATGGGTGACGTCGGCTCCGGCAAAACCATCGTCGCTCTACACGCACTGGTCGCAGCCGCTGCCTCAGCCAGACAGGCTGCTATGATGGCACCGACCGAGGTACTTGCAGCCCAGTACGCCACCCAGCTTGGGCTTTATCTGGATAAGATCTCACTCCGCTGGGCGTTACTGACATCCTCAACATCAGTGTCAGAACGAGCCAATCTGAAAGCAGCACTGGCTCGAGGTGATATCGATATCCTGTTCGGCACCCACGCTCTGATCGAGCCGGATGTCGTTTTTGCTGATCTTGCTCTGGTGGTGGTTGACGAGCAGCATCGTTTCGGGGTTGCGCAGCGTGAGGCATTACGCAGCAAAGGTGAAGCCGTGCACTATCTTGCTATGACAGCGACTCCGATACCGCGCTCACAGGCACTGACGATCTATGGCGACCTGGATGTCTCAGAAATCAGGTCACGCCCCAATGCTCATGTCAGCATACAAACAACGTTGCTTGACCGAGGGCAGATAGGAATTGCCTACGACGCAGTGCGAGCTGCCTTGTTGCGTGGAGAGCAGGCATACATTGTCTGTCCGCTGATCGGGCAGGCAGGTGCAGGCAGCGGCGGTGCAGGCAGCGGCGGCGAGGCTGCCGGGCGCAGCGCAGCGGGTGGCAGCAGCGACGCTCCAGCAGGCTCCCCAATGTCCAACGCCGCAGGCGATAGCATCCCACCAAGCAACGACTACAACGACCAAGACGACCAGGCAGACGAACTGATAACAGAATATTCGACCTGGCAAGAAAACCTTCGCGCCGCCAGGCAGGAGTACGAGTTCTTATCCAGACAGGTTTTTACTGAGAGCAGGGTAGCGTTACTGACATCGCGGTTACCAGCGGCTGAAAAACGGCAGATAATGGACGACTTTCGCAGCGGACATATCGATGTTCTGGTCTCGACCACGGTCATCGAGGTCGGTGTCGATGTAGCAAACGCTACCATCATGGTAATTATGGATGCGGACCGGTTCGGCCTATCCCAGCTGCATCAGTTGCGTGGCAGGGTCGGTCGTGGCGACAAGGAGGGTCAGGCTTTTCTGGTCAGTGCCTCTCAGTCAGACCAGGCGCTGGAGCGCCTGAAGCTGCTTGAGCAGAGCTCTGACGGTTTTGAGTTGGCATCTGCTGACCTGCGGCTGCGTCGAGAAGGCGATGTGCTTGGCTTGCGCCAGCACGGTCATGCGACCTTGCGCCTGGTGCAGGTGATCCGCGATCGCCAGCTGATCGAGGTGGCACACGAGGAAGCCAAAGCGCTGCTGACCCGTGATTCGACATTGTCGCTGCCAGAGCACGCTCTGCTGGCTTGGGAGCTAGACCTGCACACCGCAAAATGGCAGGAGCCAACATGAGAATCATTGCCGGCCAATTCAAGGGACATACGATCGCTGCCGTCGCGGGAGTACAAACCAGACCTACCACCGACCGCGTACGAGAGGCATGGGCTTCAAGCATCACGTCTATCCGTGAGGGTGGATTCAGCGGTGCCCGGGTACTCGACACCTTCGCTGGCAGCGGTGCGCTGGGCCTTGAGGCAATCAGTCGCGGAGCAGCATCTGCGGTGTTCGTCGATAATAGCGAACGCGCGGTTCGCACAATCCGACAGAACCTGGATACGCTTAACATATCTGGGGATAAGAACTACCGTGTTATCAAAGCAGATGTTTTATCACCAGCTATGATCAGGCGGTTGGATGCATATGGGCCGTTTGACTGTATCTTCCTGGATCCACCCTATGATTACCATCCGTCAAGGATAGGCGCGTTTTTATCCACATTAATAGATTTTGAACTGCTATTGTCAGGCTGTTTAGTCAGTTATGAACGGCGAGCGGTAAAGCAGCCTGTTCAAAATGCCCCTGGTTCGCTTGATTCTGGCGAAACCGATTGGCCTCAAGCATTGAAGATGGTATATTGCAGGCAATATGGCATTGCGCAGATTGAGTACTACATATTTGAGCGGAATGCCTCTTAGAAAGTGAGGAAATTATGTCATTTCAGTGTGCACTAGTTCCAGGAACCTATGACCCGGTGACCCTCGGGCATATCAACGTTATCCGGCGCACGGCGCAGATTTTCGAGCGTGTCGTTGTCAGTGTCGCCGCGTCGCCGCAAAAGGGCGGCGGACCGCTGTTCAGCTTGGATGAGCGTGTCGGGTTTATCCGCGACGCTATCTCTGACCTGGATAATGTGGATGTGATGCCCTTTACCGGATTGCTGGTAGATTTTGCGCGCGAGCAGGGTGCCTCTGTGGTTGTCAAAGGCCTCAGAGCTGTGACCGATTTTGAGAGCGAATTTCAACAGGCTTCTTTGAATCACAAGCTCAGTCCAGATATGGAGACAATCCTGATCATGTCTAATCCGGAGCATATGTTTCTGTCGTCATCGATAGTAAAAGAGATTGCTTCTCACGGTGGCAGAATCGATGACTGGGTTACACCGTTGGTTAAAGCAGAACTGATTGCCAGGTTCAATAAGTAGTTTATCGATTCATGCGCTTGGTGCTTACGCCTGATGTTTATTGTGCTGAGCGCTGCTTGAAATAAGGATGTTTCGCTGCTGTCAATAGATTGTTTGATGATGGCATATACCACTTTGCAGTTGCATAATAGAAAAATGTGGTATTATTCACAGCTAGGCTCCGAAGAGAGCTTTGAAGTTTGACGCTAATTGTATAAAAGCGTCATGTGTTTTAAGAGCCTGCGGGCTAAAAAGAAAGGCAAGCAAATGGCAGAAGGCAAGGTTAAGTGGTTCAGCAACGAGAAGGGCTATGGCTTTATCTCGCGCGACGATGGTGACGACCTGTTCGTCCACTACTCAGAGATTCAGTCTGATGGTTTCAAGACTCTCGATGAGGATGCTCCGGTCGAATTCGACATCACCACTGGCCAGAACGGGAAGCTGCAAGCCAGCAACGTGCGTAAGCTCTAAAAGCCCGCATCGATACCGTTGAAAGAGGAGGCGACTTGCAGTCGCCTCTTTTTGGATACTCGAATAATACTATTCGCAAATACTAGTGTTATTCTATTATCATAGATAGTTATGGATAAACTGCTCCTACATAGTTGCTGCGCGCCGTGTGCTAACCAGCCGATTGACCTCTTAATCGATGCTGGCTATGAAGTTCACGTGCTCTTTGCAAACTCGAACATTCATTATCTGGCAGAGTATCAAAGGCGGCGCGACTGCCTGAGCAACTACCTGTCCTCGCTTGGTGTTCTAATGTATGAGACTGCCTACAAGTCCGGAGACTGGTTTCAAGCGATTCGTAATGATGGCGGTGTGTATCCCGTTCTTGGACAGGACGCAGACCAGGATGCTCTGATGCTTGCTAAACGGCAGACGCGATGCAGACTGTGTTATCGCTTCCGCATGCGCCAGTTGGCAGATGAAGCTGTTGGTCAAGGGATCGGGACTATTGCGACAACGCTGTCGATATCGCCATATCAATACCAAGAGATTCTATTTGATGAGCTCTTTATAGCTGCTGACATGCATGGGCTTCAGGCGGTGCTCGAAGATTGGCGTCCTTTTTATCAGAGTGGGCAGACAAAAGCGAAAGAGCTTGGTTTTTACCGCCAGAACTACTGTGGCTGTGAATTCTCGCGGCAGGAGGCTGCGCTTGAGCGTGCTGCCCGAAAGGCGAGGCAGGCCAGCGCGTAGGCGGCAAGCATAACTGCCCGCTAAACAACGTAGCATAGCAGCGCCGTTCCCGAATCGATGTATGAAAACTACATGCCTGTACAAGTAACAGATTCACCAAGTTATACCTTGTTTGGTGTTGACGGCAAAACCGCTGCTCGCACGGGTGTGCTTAATACAGCACATGGACAGATAGCAACACCGGCTTTCATGCCTGTTGGCACCCATGCCACGGTTAAAGGTTTGACCGTGGCGCAACTTACAGAGCTGGGAGCGGATGTTATCCTGGCGAACACCTACCATCTCTACCTTCGGCCAGGCAGCAATCTGATTGCTCAAGCTGGCGGTTTGCATGGCTTTATGGGCTGGAACAAACCCATTCTGACCGACTCTGGTGGTTTTCAGATCTTCAGTCTCAGTGACACTTTAAAGCTTGATGATGACGGTGTTTCTTTTAGAAGCATCATCGATGGCAGTCAGCATCGCTGGACGCCAGAAGACAATATCGAGGTTCAAAACGAACTCGGTGCTGATATTATCATGCAGCTGGATGAGTGTCCTCCATACCCTGCTGAGCGCGAGCAGGTAGCTACTGCTGTCCGACGTTCGGCTGAATGGGCAAGGCGATCAAGGCTGGCTCACAGTGTTAACAGTCAGGCACTGTTTGCTATCAGCCAGGGCGGGGTATTTGACGACTTGCGGCGAGAAAGTGTAAACAGGCTGCTTGAGATCGATGCCCAAGGTGAGAGGTTCGCCGGATTCGGTATCGGTGGTTATTCGGTCGGAGAGCCACACCAGATGATGCTGGAATCGCTTGCCGATGTAGCCCAAGCATTGCCAGCCGACCGCCCACGCTACCTGATGGGTGTAGGCAATCCCACTACCCTGGTTCGCGCAGTCGCTCTGGGTGTTGACATGTTTGACTGTGTCTTGCCCACCCGTACAGCCAGGATGGGTTCAGCGTTTTCAAGTCAAGGGCGCTTGAATCTGCGCAATGCAAGGTTCAAGGACGACTTGAGCCAACTTGACCCAGAGTGCTCTTGCTCGACATGCGCTAATCATTCACGAGCTTACATCCGCCACCTGATCAATGCCAAAGAGATGCTGGCCAGCGTATTGCTGACCATTCACAACCTGCACTACCTGCTGAACCTGATGCGCGAGGCTCGCTTTGCCATTGTCGAGCAACGCTATTCGGAGTTCGTTGCGAACTGGGAAAACAGCCCTGCTGTCTACGACTACTGATAAGGCTCCCGGTGTGCGCCGCCTCTCGCAGGCTACACGCCGCGACTCGCCAGCTTGCCCGTCGTCGTCAGCAGCTTGCTCACCGCTCGCGCAAACCAGAAAGCCACACCCAGCCACTTGACACCGACCCCTCTGTGTGACCCAGCCGAGCCTTCCCTGCCACACTCAACCACTACCAAGCAGTAAACCCAGCGCTTCCTGCACCTCCAGCCAACCAAATTCTAACTTCCCAACCACTCACAACCACTCACAACCACTCACAACCACTCACAACCACCACGTCAACCTCAAGCGTTTCCAACCTTTCCAACCTTCCACCCTCTCCAACCAACCTGAATTCCAGGAATCAGGCGATTTCTGCAACTTTTTTGCGGTTGGGCGCCAAAAACGAGCCTATTTGCAGGCATTCAGTGTGGTAATTGCAACGATAGCGTTGCAATTACCACAGAAACGTTGCATATGCAACAAACATTTGAGCTTTTTTGCGCCCCAACCGCAAAAAAGTTGCAAAACCTGGTTAAACTGCGGAATTGGTAATCGGGTTGGCAGCCTAAGGATGGAGGACTAGCAGGTTGGAAGCCTGGGGGTTGGGGGGCAAGGGAGCCGGGCGACGACCGGCAGCGACTTGCGGAGGGAGCAACTGGCAGCGACCGGAGGCAGCCCGCAGCAAATGGCGGAGCCCCATTGACAGCAGTAATAGTCAGGCGATGCCAGATAACATGCGATAGTGGTATCATTAGCTGTCTCAATGAACTGCGGGGAGAGCAATTTGCAGCCAGGATATAAAAGAACCAACAAACAATCCTCAGCAAAAAATGTAGCAGCTAGGTTTGTTAGTGAGTTGACTGTTGTTGCGCTACTGTGCATGGCGCTGATAGTTTCAGCTTGTTCGGCTGCAGGCATCGATTCAGGTAAGCCAAATCTTGGCTCTGACAATCCAGGCAATCTCCGAGACAATACTCCTGTCGTTTTATTGGCAGAACAACCCGGATATATGGTTGCGCAGGACAGTTCTGCAATTATTGATTACTCAAACTCGAGCCAGGGATACATCAGCGCCATGACTATGACCGATGGGCTTTTTAAGGTGTTAATCGATGCTCCTGACGGAACAAGGTATCAGTTCAGCCTTAGGTCCCCGAATAGGTTCATAACGATTCCGCTTTCTGCTGGTAATGGAGAGTACTCGGTAGGATTTTTCAAGAATGTTTCCGATAACCGCTATGCACCGATGTTCTCGGTACAGATAAGCGTGAACCTGGTTGACCAGAATCTACCGTTTCTGTATCCGAACCAGTATGTCGACTTTGAGGTTAATGATCGAGCCGTTCTGCTTTCTCAAGAAATCACAAAAGGCGCAACCAGTGAGATCGAAGCTATAGACGCTATCTATCTCTGGTGTGTGATGAACCTCAGCTACGACTATAAAAAAGCCAGTGAGGTTCAGCCTGGATACCTGCCAGACAACGACAATACGCTTGATACCTTAAACGGTATCTGTTTTGACTATGCTGTACTTTGCGCATCGATGATGCGAGCGCAACGTTTACCGACCAGGCTTGAGATCGGCTTCTGCGGAAGCGAATATCATGCTTGGATATCTGTCTATACGACAGAGCAGGGAGTGATAAGACGTGAGATAAACTTCAATCCCGATAGTTGGACTTTGCTTGATCCGACCATTGACTCATCAGGCAGAACTCCACTTGGGTTAGGGCCGCTGATTGTAGACCCGAAAGACTATCAGCCGCTTTTGTTTTACTAGGTATTTGTTTTGCTTTTGTGTTCTGTTAAGGTCGAACAGGTTTTGTGATTAGGGAGAGATATGTCTGAGGCGACAACGTTGATAAAGGAACTGTCACCAGCGCAGTTAAGCCGGTTATTTACCAGCCTTGGTCTGGTGTTTGACTCTGGTATTCAGCTGTCAGAAGGGCTTGAGCTACTTAGGAACTCTTCTGCAACCGATCGAGAGCAGCAGCTCTTAGCCGCAATGGCAAAGGGTAGCAGTATAGGAGGACGCTTATCCGATGCAGCCAGCCAGACAGGGGGGCTGCCACCATACGCCCTGGCCTTACTTAGGGTTGCAGAGCAGACAGGACAGTTGGCAAGCACCTGCCATGCACTTGCGGTCTATTATGACAAGCGAGACCGACTGGCAACTGCCATAAGATCTGCCCTGTTTTATCCACTGGCTATGATGGTAGCGATTTTCGTGGTTGTGGTCATGCTGCTGACACAAGCAATGCCGATTTTCGATCAGGTGCTAGCTCAGTTCGGCTTTGAGATGAGTGGAATGGCTTCAGCGTTTCTCAGCGCAGGAAGATGGCTGAGGGGAGCAGCGCTTTGGTTATCCAGTATCGCCTTCGGTCTGATTGTGCTGGTTTTTGTGCTGCGGCAACTGCCGATCGGTAAGCGCTTCTTCAGCTGGTTCTACGAGTGGAACCCTGTGACCTCTAGCCTGTCGTTTCGTTTATCGCTACAGCGGTTGATGCTTGGCTTCTCAACCATGCTGCGAAGCGGTATGACTCCTCAGGCTGCTATGGAGTTTGTCACCGACCTGATCGATGACAGCCGTGTGCGCTCGCGGTTGGGTATCGTACAGCTTGGCCTGAGCGAAGGCCTCAGCTTTCAGAAAGCCTTTGACGATAGCCAGTTAGTGCCAGCAGACAGCCAGCTTCTGGTTGCTGTTGGCTTCAGAACAGGGTCGAATGCTGAAGCATTCGAGCAGATAGCAAATCGCTTGGAAGTGTCAACTGAGCGCCAGATGATGTCACTGGTCTCAGCCATCGAACCAACCTTGGTCGCAATCATGACCGTCCTGGTTGGCGTGATCCTTCTTTCAGTAATGCTGCCTTTACTGGGCGTGCTGACCAATATGTAGAAGTGACGATGAACTTCTCCACAGATAAAAGACGATTCTCTGGCGAGGGCTTACCGGGCTCACAGCTGTTTGTCAGCGGTGTGGTTCTGGCTAGCGTTCTACTCCTGATGGTGCTAAGTCTAAATGGCCTCTCGTCTGGAGTGCAGGAGCGCCAGACGGAGTTTTTGGAGCAATGCGTCAAGCGGTCCGCGGTTCAATGCTACGTGATTGAGGGACGTTTTCCGAGTACGGAGGAGGGGGTTAGCTACCTGAGAGAGCATTACGGACTGCAGATTGATGAGAGCCGCTATGTTATCTACTATGAGTCGTTTGCGGATAATCTGCTTCCGCAGGTGCGGGTTCTAGTGCGGAACCCAGGCTCGTCGTCAGACCAGATCAGTCGCTCGCTTCGAGATGGTTCGCCTGATGACATCGAGATCGTTGATGAGGAGCAGTGACCCGCATGCGTCGTCGTATCTATGACGTGGTCTTTGCCCTGGCGCTTTTTGCGCTGTACACAACGATTGCGTTGGTGTTGGTAGCTATCGGAGCGCGGGTCTACATGTCGGCAAACGAAACTCTGACCGCCAACTACAACGACCGGACCAGTGTGTTCTACGTGGCTCAACGCGTTCGCCAGAATGACAGTTACGACCAGATTCGGGTCGATCGGATCTTTGGCTCCGATGCGCTTGTTTTTTCCGAGACGATTGATGGCTACACCTTTGAGACCTGGCTTTATGTCTACAACGGACAGCTTTGCGAGATGCTGGTGTTTGCTGGTTCAGAGCCCGACCCGGTTTTCAGCCAGAACATTATGCCGCTTGAGCGAATGGCTATCGACACTTCGCGGCAATCCGAAGGATTGCTGACAATAAACTTCACGATTAGCGTTGGCGACGAGCGCCAACTGGATCTCTATATCAGAAGCTCCGCTTTGCCTGACGATATGGGAGGCAGCGATGAACGTCACTGACACTGGGCTGGCTAACCTCGAGCCCGATCAGGTTCAGTCAGCTTCACGGGTGATTCTGCTGGAGCTGTTGGGCAATCTGGTTGTCTTTATCATGTGCACACTGGTATGTCTTCAGGTTTATGCGCAGGCTCAAACAACTCTGGATAAGAGCAGGGCTCTGTCCGAGCTTGGTCAGACTGCTGTGTCAATCATCGAAAACTGGAAGGCAGGAAGTGATATCGAAGACCTTTGCGAGCGCTTCGGCGGTATGGTCGAAGACGGCAATCTGACTATCTACTATAATCGCGATTTTCAGGTTGTCGAGAACTCTTCAATGGCAAGATATCGCCTTGAGGTAAGGCTTGAGAGCAGTGGAGCCAGTAGTATGGATGGTTCTTTTCAAAGCGGGGAAGTCAGTGCCTACTTGAATGATGAGCTGCTAATGAGCTGGATTATTGGGCGTGCTGCAGCCTTGCAAGGAGGGCACTGATGCAAAACCAAAGCAATATAGTAAAGAAATCCGGCATCGGCTTCGGGGTAACAACACTGGTAACAATACTCATGGTGTTGCTACTGACTACTTTTTCTGTGCTGACTCTGGTTTCAGCCAGATATGATCACAACCTTTCCCGCATGACCATGGATGCAACCGGTAACTACTATGCAGCTGACCGAGAGGCTTGTGAGTGGCTGGCTGAGCTGAGTGACCTTGTCGACTCATCTGACCATGCTGACTTGATAGACTTGATTGCAGCAGCATCACCAGACGCTGTGGTTGCCATCAGCGAGAGCGGGGATCTGCTATTAGTGACCCGTAGTTTTTCGATAGATAATCGCAATCAACTTCGCGTAAGTATTGCAATAATGGCTGACGGAAGGCTGACAGTAGTCGAGTGGGCCAGCATCAGCAACCGAAGCAGCCAGAGTAACCAGTAATATCACAGGGAGCATATATGCAGATTCAAGACACGTTATCGATGCTGGTCGAAAGAGGAGCTACTGACATCTTCTGTGTTGCCGGGCGTCCGATCAGTTATAAGTCGGACGGGCAGATCGCGACGCTTGACGAAGTCAGGGTCGGCTCGGAGGAAGCCTATGAATTCATCAGGCAGATATACGAGCTAAGCAATAACCGACCGATGGACAGACTGCTAGAAACCGGTGACGATGATTTCAGTTTTGCAGTAAATGGCCTCTCGCGTTTTCGAGTGAATACTTACAAGCAGCGCGGTTCCTTGGCGACGGTGATCAGGGTCGTTCCCTTTGATCTTCCGATTGCGTCTGCAATGAATATTCCTGAGATAGTTGAGAATCTGTCTGATCTGCGACACGGTCTGGTACTGATTTCTGGTCCTGCCGGCTCGGGCAAGTCAACCACCCTTGCTACCATTATCGACCGGATCAATCGCACTAGAAACGCCCACATAGTTACCCTGGAGAACCCGATCGAGTTTTTGCATAGACACCAATTGTCTATAGTCAGCCAGCGTGAGGTGCAGATAGATACCGAGAACTATGCTTCAGCCCTTCGTGCTGCCATGCGACAGTCTCCCAATGTGATTCAGATAGGCGAATTACGTGATGCGGAGACAATCTCGATTGCGCTTAACGCAGCAGAGACTGGGCACCTGGTTTTATCCACGGTTCATACCTTGGGAGCTGTGAACGCGGTTGACAGACTGCTGCATAGTTTTTCTCCAGCTCAGTTGGCCCAGGCAAGGATGCAGTTGTCGATGGTATTGGAATGTGTTGTTTCGCAGCAGCTGGTCAAGCGGATCAATGGCGGGGTCATTCCGGTTTTTGAGATCATGTTCTGCACAACTGCCGTGCGAAACCTGATTCGTGAGGGGCGAACCCACCAGCTTTCGCAGATTATCGAGACCAGCAGCGATCTTGGCATGGTGAGCATGGACAGCAGCTTGATCAGGTTGTATCAGCAAAACGAAATTGACTATTTTGAGATGGTCAGCCATGCTGTCGAGCCTGATACCATTACCCGTGTCGTCGGTCCTGCCAGGAGTGTCTAGGGGCGCTGTCCGCCGGAAGGCAGCTCAGAAAGGCTTGACAGGCGGGCGAGTGCTGCTACTTGAGAAAAGCGCATTAACCTGCTAATATACGACAAAGCCATTAGGCAGGAGGGCGGTACACATGGATTCTGAACTGCAAGCTGATGCTGTAGTAAACCCAATAGATCAAATCAGCGCTACATTGAAGAACTGCATCGGTATTACCCTGAAGGTCAGGGCAAATCTGGGCCGGTCGAAGATTTCTGAGTATGAAGGTGTTGTCACCGAAGCGCATGAGCAACTGTTTGTCGTTGAGGTTCATCGTAAACGTGGTGGTGTTGAGCGCAAGTCATATCAGTATGCAGACGTTCTTACCAACAATGTCAATCTGATGATTGCCGAGACCAACGAACCCCTGTTCCCCGAGCCATTCAAGCTGGCATACTGATCCCGCATACCAGACGACACGCCGATCCGA
>WQXZ01000033.1 GCA_009781525.1 Coriobacteriia bacterium
CTTATATCCTTGACGACTCTTGTGTTTGAAGTTCTCAGTTGTGTGATAGCCAGTATCACTTAATACCCAGTCTCTAAGTTCCCAATCGCTTTTCTTGATTGACTGGGAAAGAACATAGCCATTGCCTTGAAGCACACAGGCAGCGATATTGTCTGAGGTGTTGATGGCTCTATCGGCTACCATCACGACACGTCCGATACTGTCATAGTTCTCTTTTACCCGCTTTAGCACTGGTATCGCTGTCAGACAGTCGGCAGTGTTTCCGGGGAACAGCTCGAAGTGCAGCGGCAAGCCTTCAGAATCCATCAATAGCCCCATGGAGATGATCGGGGATCGCTTGTTTTCCTTTGATGGACCCTCTTTACGCAGACCTGGCTTTATTACCTCACCGGTAAGCTCATCGATTTTGTCATCGTCGCTTTTGTCGATCTCGAAATAGTAGTTGGTGGTGTCATAGTAGACATCCTCTGTCTTCCTGTCCCTCAAACGGGCAAGAACTGTGTTGATGCGGGCTATAACACCGTCTTTGTGCTCGGCGAAGAAGTCCAGTGCCCGATAGAGGTCACGCTCAGTGAAGTCACTTCTGTCGAAGTACCTGCCTTTGCTCCCATGATCATGGATCTTTGATCCAGGATCTAGGAGGCGTTGCCAGATGAGGATACTAAATATGGCATTTGGGTTGTACTTAAACCCCCGGCTTTTCGCCCTTGCCTGCCAGAAACGATCCAGTTCTAGAGAGTAGTACTTATCAGCCAATACGAAGTAACCCACGTTTTTGCGATTGTCAGTGCGCATATCTATCTTCTTGTCCCTGGAAAACTCAAGTGTGACGCTGCCATGCTCTTCTTGCCATTTAGCTTCAAGCTCCACAGCACGCTTCTCAAGCCTTGCCATATCGTCATCAAAGCTAGGGTCGCTAGGATCAAAGTAGCCGATCGACTCATAGGTCTTAGCCCTGGTTACTTTGCCGTCTTTGTAAGAGCGTACGATAGAGACATATACCCTACCATCCGGTCTACGTGATTTCCTCAAGAACATGATAACCTCCGAAACAGTCTGATAGCAGCATAAGCATAACATATTCATCCATCATCAACCACCAGTATCTTTCATAATACTTGACAAAAAATGCCCTGTTTGGGCTCCCTGAACTGTGCATATGTACTAAAGGGTTCTTAAAGTGGTGTCAAACAATGGCGCCAGCTGCACTGCCGCCCCGCCGCGGCACTCAAGCATTCTGCTAACCTACAGGAGGATCATCGCGTCACCCTGTGCGCATACACGCTATTATTAGAGTCTCAGAGATGGCAACAACGACGGAAGCTACCAATGAATGACCTTGTCTACAAATCGCGCCAGGAACAAGACGAGCACTTCATGTCGCTGGCAATCGCTCAAGCCAAGCAGGCACTCGCGCTCGGCGAAGTTCCGGTCGGCGCCGTCATAGTGCACGGAACCGAGGTCATCGCCTCTGCATACAACCGCCGCGAAATCGACTCCGATCCATCAGCCCATGCTGAACTCATCGCGATAACCAACGCTGCAAAGCAGTTCAACAACTGGCGGATGAGCGACTGCACCATATACGTGACCCTTGAGCCCTGCCTGATGTGCGCAGGCCTAATGCACCAGGCACGCATCACCCGCTGCGTCTATGGCGCGTCCGACCCGAACGCCGGCGCCCTTGGCTCACTCTACGAAGTACACGCCGACCACCGCCTCAACCACAACTTCGCAGTAACTACCGGCGTACTGCAGCAAGAATGCGCCGACCTACTGGCAACCTTCTTTCAATCCCTTCGCACACAAAGAGATCCATCTGGATAAAACCTCGGCTGCGAGCACGGAAACAAGGTCTTATCCAGATATGAATCACCACGATGCTGCATGCTGCCGGCTGTTCAGGTCAACGAAAAAGCAGTAATCTGTTGTTAGCAAAAATTACTGTGAGGGCTCGCAAAAAGTGACCAGCGCAGGTTGAAAGGTTGACGATGGCTGTTATTGAAGCGCACGGTTTGAAGAAGCGATTCGGCAAGACTCAGGCTCTGGACGGGACTGACCTGACTGTCAACGCGGGCGAGGTGTATGGTTTCATCGGCCCGAATGGAGCTGGAAAGTCGACGACTATTCGTATTCTGCTGGGTATTATCCAAGCGGACAGTGGGTCGGCTCAGATATTCGGTCAGGATGTCTGGCGCGATGCGGTCAGTCTGCATCGACGGATGGCGTATGTTCCTGGAGACGTGAATCTTTGGCCGAACCTGACCGGTGGCGAGGTGATTGACCTGTACCTGCGCCTGCGCCGCAATACTGAGCGGCGTTATCGTGACGAGCTGATAGAGCGATTCGACTTTGACCCCAGCAAGAAGTGCGGCAGCTACTCCAAGGGCAACAGGCAGAAGGTCGCGCTGGTTGCAGCTTTTTCGGCAAACGCCGACCTGTATGTGCTGGACGAGCCGACCAGCGGACTCGACCCCCTCATGGAGGTGGTTTTTCGGCAATGCGTTGCAGAGGCAATCGAGCGTGGCGCGACGGTGCTTCTGTCGAGCCACATTCTCTCTGAGGTTGAGCAGCTGTGTGACCGGATTTCGATTATCGCGCAAGGGCGCATTATTGACAGCGGCAGCATGGCGGAGTTGCGTCACCTGACCAGAAACCACATCAGCCTCCTGACCAGCGATGATGTCAGTGGGCTGGCGGATTTGGCCGGAGTCTTTAACCTGTCAATCGAAGGTAACCGTGTCAGTTTTGATATGGATAATAACCAGACCAGCCAAATGCTGGGCTTTCTTGCTGGTAAACAAATAGAGCACCTGAATAGCTCTCCACCGACACTGGAGGAGTTATTCATGAGCCACTATTCGGGTGCGCTGTAAGGTGGGAGCGCGTATGTCTTCGAGCCAGGCATCCAACCAGCGCGCCACGCAGCGGCAGCCCGCCGCGCAGCGCCCGCCTGCCAACCAGCAGCCCACCACGCAGCCGCCCACCACGCAGCCCGCGCCCGCCACGCAGCCGCCAGCCGCGCAGCGCCCGCCCGCCAACCAGCAGCCTGCCGCGCAGCGGCAGCCCGCCAGCCAAAACTTCGCAGGATTCACCTACCTGGTGCGTTTCATCCTCCGACGCGACCGCTTCTATCTGCCTTGCTGGCTAATCGGACTGGCCTCGATGGCGTGCCTCTATGTTCCCGAGATGAACGCGTTTCTGGGAAGCGAGCAGTCAGCGCAGGTGCTGATAGAAATGACCAAGAACCCAGCGATGATCGCTATCATGGGCATACCATACGGCCATGAAGTCGGACCACTATATGCTCAGTTTATGCTGGTATATACCGCTTTGACAGTTGGAATCTTCAACATCATGTTTGTCGTCAGGCATACGCGTAAAGACGAAGAAGAAGGCCGCTCCGAGATTCTGGCTTCTCTGCCGGTCGGTCGCTCAGCATCACTCCTCGCAGTAACAACAGTGGCTTTAGCAGCCAATATACTAATCGGGATTGTAATCACAGCCATCTTCGCAGCCCTTGCCATCGAGGGAATGAACGTCCAGGGCGCGCTGGTCTTCGGCTTTGCAATCGCAGCAACCGGACTGACCTACGCTGGACTGGCCGCCCTTATCGCACAACTATGCAGCACCGCCAAAGCCACTACTTCATCCAGCCTCATCATCCTTGGCGTGAGCTACTTAATCAGAGCCTATGGAGACATGCAGGATAGCTCCATCGCCCTGCTGTCACCACTCGGTGTTGCCCAGCGAGTGCAAGCCTGGGCTGGCGACAAGCTTTGGCCGATTGCCTTACTCACCATCGAAGCAGCGCTGCTGCTACTCTGCGCTTTCGTGCTAATCAGCCGACGTGATTCAGCAGCAGGATTGCTCCCAGCAAAAGATGGACGCCGCCACGCCTCCCCGCTACTCAGCAACGAACTGGCGCTGGCATGGCGTTTAACGCGGTCAACCTGCATAATATGGCTCGGTGGACTCTTCACTTTCGGCGCGATGTTCGGCCTGATTTTTCCCGAAATGGTCAGCTTCTTTGAGACCAACGACCTCTATCGCCAAATCATCGGCATCGGCATAACCGACACAGACACGCTGATCCGCGCTTTCATCGACTTCCTGATGCTACTGACAACCGTGCTCTCAGCAGTAGCAGTCTGCCAGGTGGTCGAAAAATGCCTGGCAGAAGAGCGCCGCGGACGCACCGAGCAACTCTACAGCAAATCGGTCAGCAAAGTAACCATGCTAGGCAGCTACACCCTAATCGCCCTGATCATGGCGGTCGCGTTGCAGGTCGCCCTGGCGCTGGGAGCATACCTGGCCGCATCCACAGTGACCGACTCCGCGCCCACCCTCAAGCTGCTGCTGACCTCAGCCCTGCGCTACACACCGGCACTGATAGTCTTTGTCGGCCTAACAGCAATCCTGGTCGGACTCGCCCCCAAAGCCATCGCCACCATCTGGGCTTTCCTGGTCTACAACTTCCTGCTGCTCTACTTTGGCAATCTGATTAAACTACCCAACCTGGTCAAACAGCTGAGCCCCATGACCTGGGTTAAGCCTGGAGCCTCCACTGTCGTCGTCGCCTGTACCTGCCTGTTAGGATTCTTTGGAGTAGCAGTAGCTCTAACATCCTACCGCCGTCGCGATATCTGGGGATAAAACCTCGCTCGCGCAAACGCAAGCCACTTTTACTCGCGAGTTGCGGGACCTGACCGGTTACCAACACCTAGCCACGCTCCTTGCGCGCCCAACCTTAGATCACAAGCCTCACCAGGCACGCCTGTCTTTTGTTGCTGCTAACACTGCGTGAACTTCATGGTGGCTGTAGACCGCGTCTAATAGAACCTTCTCCAACTGGACGTATGCTGGGAACCATCCAAGATTCACTGCCTAGCTAGACAGCGACCTTCAACTGCCCAGACAACGAACCCACCAATTCCAACCTTGGGTGTCGTGGCTGGCGCAGTACAGTGATACCGATGGGGTGATTGCCAAACGAAAAGCAGTTGATGGCAAAAAATCGCCTTCGTCGGTGCTATAGATAAGAGAAATCCTGCGTTATCACAGGCTATGTTAAATAAAAGCCTGGTTTTCGCTTGGATTTCGTGACTTAAAGCTACTCCGGACACCGACAAAGGCGATTTTTTGCCACCAACTGCTTTTCGTTTGGCAATGCTGGTCTTTAGGAGTGTCCCCGAGGTTATCGGAGCGCTCAGTGGAGCTCAGTTCGGTCAGTTCCCCTAGGTTTACTGAAACCAGCGCAACTGGCACAGCCTGACTTACTTTAGGCAGACACCCCGAACCATCTCGACAGAAGAAGGAGTGTGTGGGGATCGACCGTATACAGTAGAGCAAAGCACACAATGTTCCAGCTGAAGCACCGCCACATCGTACGCACTCAAACCGGCTTTCAAGCAAGGCCGAATGCACGCGAAAATCTATATGCAAAGCAATCATCATGCTGTAATGCGAGAAAAAATGTGTATGGTGTTGCTAAATATTCACATCTGTTGTGCAAAAGAGCTAGAACTGTTTTTACTATCTTTACTCCATGAAATCTGAGTATAAACATTGCACTAATATCAAGCGTTTTTGTTGTGAGAATAAGAGAGGAGGAACCATGGCAAAAGAATTTTTGAAAAGTCAGAAGCTCTTCAGAGATAGCAGACAAAAATCCAGATATCAGCACTTGGAAGCTCTGAATCAAAAAGCCCAAGGAAGCCTTAAGCATTGCCAGCCAAAAACCCAGGCTGAGAAACGAGGGCTCTTCCAAATGGGCAAGACACCACTGAGGATACTTTGGGAAGGTAATCGGTTCGGTGGTGTCTATGACTTAACTTTATCATTAATCAAAGCGGTACGACAATTGGCATGAAGGCCGATGTCACTGTATCGTTAATTGCTGGCTTTATGGCGATAGCATCATTCTGCTTGATGATGCAAACAGATTCCTCTGAAGCGGTCTGTGTGCTATTGCCACCAGATGATTAGTAAAGAGCCTCTCAATTACCCTTGGAAGAGCCATCCAGGTTCCCATTTGCTTCCAGAAGAATCCGATTATTTAACACCCGAATGGGTGAGATTTTAATTTTCGAAAGCGATCCAACTTATGAAGGAGAAATTCTATGGATGAAAACCAAGAAAAGGCTGATGTCAGTCAGGAAACGGTTGACGTAACCCAACAGAAGAATCTTAAGCCTTCACAATTACTAGGCTACACTGCCTACACCTTTTTTGCCGGTCTGGGTGCGAACACATGGTCGTTCAGGAACATGTATTACGCATTAATCGGTATGGATATCAATCTGCTGACAACCGTAGGACTTGTCTGCGGTTTCTTTGACCTGCCTTTCACTACAGTTATCGGTGGTGTCATTGAAAAAGTCAGGCTGAAGATAGGTGGTGGCGGTAAGTTTCGTCCCTGGTTACACATTTTTACCGCTGTTCTTTCGTTCGGCATCTTTATAACATTTACTGATTTTATTCCCGGAAACGAAGCTCTGCACTTTGCCACCGCTCTGATCGGCTTGGTCTGCATTGCATTTGGTATGACAATCGTTGCTAATGCACAGTTCGGTATTATTCCACTGATGGCAGGGCCATCGACCGTTGACCGCACTCGTATCACAACATGGAACTACCGCACCCAGGCTCTGACCTCAATTTTCACATCGATGACTTCTGCCTATATCCTGACCTGGTTCGGAACAAAATTCGCACTGCCCATGAATTACACAGTTATGGGACTGTGCTTTGGTGGATTCTATATTGTCGGTGGTCAGATCCTGCGAAGAACTGCTAAACCATTCGACCTACCTGAAGAAAAAACTCCAGCAGGTCCAGCAAGGCAGTCAGTAAAAGCTTCGGATATGGTTAAGGCGGTGACCGGTAACAGCCAGCTGCTGATCTATCTCTGCGCTAACATGCTTAACCAGTTCGGCATTATTACCAATCTGAACCTTGTTATCTACTTCTGGCAGATGATCATTCCATTTACCCACGGAATCGCACCTGCTGCCTCGTTCCCAGCAATGTATACCATCGCTCAAACCACCACGACTCTCTGCAACCTTGCCTTTTCAATGATCGGCCCTGAGATCGGAAAGAAACTGGGCAAGAAAAGAGCGCTAGAGGTAGGCATGCTGGGCTCCACACTTGCTGCGTCTCTGAACTACTTCTTTGGAGCTGGTTTCTGGCTTCGCTTTGTCGGATTTAACCTGATTATGAGCTTCTCAAATTCGCTTTGGACCGGCTTTGGTGCCAACTATGCACTAGACTGCGGCGAGTATGGCTACTGGAAGACAGGCCAGGATCACCGTCTGGTCATCATGTCGATGATCAATGTGCCAGCAAAAATCGCCGGCATCAGTGGTGGTGCTTTGATGTATGCACTGGCTGCAATTGGTTTTGACTCTGCACAGGTAAAGGCTGCCGCCGGTGGAATCCCCGCCTTTGTTAACGATGCATTTGTACGCAAATTCATGTTCTTGATGGTTGGGATCGCTGCAATTTTCAGGTTCTGTGCTTTTCTGCTGATGAGGTTCGGCTACAAGATCACAGACGAAGACGCAAAGATGTATGTAGCAGAGAATCAAGCCAGAAAAGAAGCTGCCGAGGCCTAGGCTCTACAAAAACTAAAGCGTTTTTATGTGGAGAAAATCTCGTTTTTCACAAGAGAACAGGAGAACAAAGTGCCAATACTGAACAAGAGAGACAACTGGATGCGCCTGATGAAAGGCGAGATTCCAGAATACATTCCTGCTTATGCTGCCTGGGCAGCCAGCCCACCGTTCATGCGGGGAACCAGAAATCCTGACGGCACAGGTACCAGCATATTCGGCGTTGAGCAGGTTATCGGCAGTGGTATTGTTCCAGCCGCCATGCCCAAGACACACGATTTCATTTTAGAAGACATCACCAAGTGGCGTGAAATAGTCAAGGTTCCTGACACATCTGACGTAGACTGGGCGATGCTGGCAAATGATGCGCAGAATGCTCATAATCCCGAGAACCCGTGGGGAGCTGGTTGTGGCGTGGGGGTATTTCAGACACTGGTTGCTCTGATGGGCTTCACTGAGGGCTTGGTCGCCTGCTACGAAGAGCCAGAGGAAGTCAAAGATATGTTGAACTACATCACAGACTGGATGGTCGCCAATGCCAAGCAGGTGCTTTATCACTATAAGCCGGAATATGGTGCATACGGTGACGATATTGCCCACGAGCGTAATCCATTCATATCGCTGGAGATGTTCAGAGACATCTTTGCGCCTTGTTGGCGCCGCTACTATGAGGTCTTCGCTGAAGCAGGGATTCCCTGCACGATGCACAACTGCGGACACTTCGAGGAGTTCATAGATGATGTTGTCAATATGGGAGTCTGGTTCTGGGAGCCTTCTCAGTCTACTAATGACCTGCTTGCGCTGAAGGCAAGGTATGGCACCAGGTTGGCAATCTGTGAAGGTTTTGAACTTCGCTTCTTTGATAGCGCTGTAACTGAGGAAGAAGTCAGAGCCCTCTTCCGAGCTCGAATGGATGAAATGGCTCCTGGTGGAGCTTACTGCAACTTTGAATTTGATCCTACTGGTGGAGGAATACCAAGCTTTACACCCAGACAGATAGAGATTCTGTCTTGGACATGGGATGAATTTGAAAAGATCAGATATAGCTACTACAACTAGGAGTCAGCGAAATCAAATACCGACACCACAAAACTCACAGAGCGTCTTTTCCTTAATCGAGGAGAGAGGGTAGAAGCCGTTGCCAGCAGTAAAGCAGGTTATTGCTTCTGCCTTTTCTCCACCGCTCAAAGGAAAAGGTTCTGGTAGCAACATGCGGCATCGCTGCCTAAACCAGGCACCAACGAGAAAAGTGAGTTGTCGATGAAAGGAGAAAACCTATGGATGAGAACCAAGAGAGGGAAGATACCAGTCCAAGTATTGATGTAACTCAGCAAAAGAATCTAAGACCTTCTCAGCTGTTGGGCTACACAGCATATACTTTTTTTGCCGGCCTGGGCGCAAACACCTGGTCATTCAGGAACATGTACTATGCGTTAATCGGTATGGACCTGAACCTGCTGACTACAGTCGGCTTGGTCTGTGGGCTGTTTGATCTACCATTCACAACTGTTATTGGCGGGGTGATAGAAAAAGTCAGACTGAAGATAGGTGGAGGAGGCAAGTATCGTCCCTGGTTGCATATTTTTACCGCCGTTCTTTCGTTTGGAATCATTATCACCTTTACTGATTTCATTCCAGGCAATGAAGCTCTGCACTTCACCACTGCCTTGGTTGGATTGGTCTGTGTTGCCTTCAGTATGACTGTAGTGGCAAATTCTCAATTTGGCATTATTCCGCTGATGGCAGGTGCGTCTACAGTTGATCGGACTCGCATTACAACATGGAACTATAGAACCCAGGCTGTGACATCGATCTGCACTTCAATGACATCTGCATATATTCTGACCTGGTTCGGAACCAAATTCGCCCTTCCGGTGAATTATACCGTCATGGCTCTGTGCTTTGGTGGTTTCTACATTATCGGCGGCCAGATTCTGAGAAGAACCGCCAAACCATTTGACCTTCCAGAGCAAAGCACTCCTGGTGGTCCCGAGCGACCGAAGGTCAAGGCAATTGATATGGTCAGAGCTGTCACCGGAAACAGTCAGTTGTTGATTTACCTGTCTGCTAACATGCTCAACCAGCTTGGTACAATGACTAACATGAATATGATTATCTACTTCTGGCAGATGATCATTCCATACACCCACGGCATCGCACCATCTGCTTCATTTCCTGCCATGTACACAATCACACAGACTGTAGGAACTCTCTGCACACTGGCATTTTCTATGGTCGGTCCTGAAGTCGGCAAAAGACTTGGCAAGAAAAAGGCTCTTTGGATCGGAATGCTTGGCTCTACTCTATCTGGGGTCTTAAATTACTTCTTCGGTGCAAGTTACTGGCTACGCTTCATGGCGTTCACATTGATAATCACATTATCGAACTCATTGTGGACCGGATTTGGTATTAACTATGCCTTAGACTGTGGAGAATATGGTTATTGGAAAACCGGGCAAGACAACCGCCTGGTTGTCATGTCGATGAACAACGTTCCCTCCAAGATTGCTGGTATTGTTGGTGGAGCATTGATGTATGCATTAGCTGCTATCGGATTCGACTCAGCACAAGTCAAGGCTGCAGCTGGTGGAATCCCAGCTTTCGTTAACGACACCTTTGTTCGCAAATTCATGTTTTTAATGGTAGGTTTGGCTGCAATCTGCAGGTTCTGTGCTTTTCTATTGATCAGGTTCGGTTACAAGATCACTGACGAGGATGCAAAGATGTATGCTGCAGAAAACCAGGCAAGAAAAGAAGCTGCCGAAGCCGCAGCTGCTTAGACAAATAAAAAGGAGAACAAAATGCCAACACTAAACAGAAGAGAAAACTTTATGAGGCTGTTCTATGGTGAGATCCCGGAATACATACCGTCATACTTACCATTTTCAGCCAGTCCACCCTTCATGCGCGGAACCCGTAATCCTGATGGTACTGGCACCAGTATCTTCGGTGTCGAGCAGGTACTGGGCAGTGGAATCGTTCCTGCTGCCATGCCCAAGACACACGATTTCATCTTGGAAGACGTTACCAAATGGCGTGATGTAGTCAAGCTCCCGGATACGTCCGATATTGACTGGGCAATGCTTGCTAAGGAAGCCAAGGATGCACATAACCCAGAGCTTCCATGGGGCGCTGGCTGTGGCATAGGTGTGTTTCAAACACTGGTTGCCCTGATGGGCTTCACAGAAGGCCTGGTTGCTTGCTTTGAAGAGCCTGAGGCAGTCAAGGAAATGCTGAATTACATCACCGAATGGATGGTCGCCAACGCCAAGCAGGTGCTCTATCACTATCAGCCAGAGTATGGAACCTATGGCGATGACATCGCTCACGAGCGCAATCCCTTCATCTCGCTTGAGATGTTCAGGGACATCTTTGCACCTTGCTGGCGCGCCTACTACGCAGTCTTTAAAGAAGCCGGCATTCCCTGCACGATGCACAACTGCGGCCACTTTGAAGAGTTCGTTGACGATATGGTTGATATGGGCGTCTGGTTCTGGGAGCCGGTCCAGTCCTCCAACGACATGCTGGCTATCAAGGCCAAGTACGGTACTCGTCTGGCAATGTGTGAAGGCTTCGAGGTTCGCTTCTTTGACGACAATATCACCGAAGAAGAGCTGCGTGCTGCTTTTCGCGCTCGGATGGACGAGGTTGCTCCAGGCGGAGCGTTCGCAAACTACGAGTTCGATCCAAACGGCCCCGGTGTACCAAGCTTCACTCCCCGCCAAAACCAGCTTCTGACCTGGGCATGGGATGAGTTCGAGCAGATCAGATACAACTACTACAATTAGGATCAAACATAGACTGAAGATGAGGCATCGGACATAAGCGACCAAAGCCCCAGCCTGTCTGTCAATAACCAATGGGGAGAAGACCTCGGTCAAAAAAGCTAGAACTTCTCCCCATAAAGACCTCATAAAAGACCGCCAACCGCCAAGTGTTTCCACCCTCTCCAACCAACCTGAATTCCAGGAATCAGGCGATTTCTGCAACTTTTTTGCGGTTGGGCGCCAAAAATGAGCCTATTTGCAGGCAAAAAGCGTGGCAAATGCCACAGAAACGTTGCATTTGCCATAGAAACGTTGCATATGCAACAAACATTTAAGCCTTTTTGCGCCCCAACCGCAAAAAAGTTGCAGAAACTAGCGAAAGTGCGGAATTGGTTGATTGAGTAGGAGCGTAGTGGTTGGTTTTCCATTGTGGGTTGCATAGCTCACTACTTATTGGGCAGCTAGCTGGCTGTCTGGTGAAGACAGGATTTCTGGTGTTGCCTGTTCACTCCGTGACCAGACAATGGTGATCTGCTGCTTATGCTGGTAAGCAATCAACTGGCATAGCCTGCCCCACTTCGTGCGGGCGTTCCCGAACCATCTCAACACAAACCGGCTGCTTTTATGTTCTCTACGCAATTAAAGGCAAAAGCGGTTCAGCAAATCATGCTTCTTCAGTTCGGCATACACTTCCTCAATCGAGTTCATTGTCCTTCCAGTTCAGTCCAGTTCTCGATAGTTAACCCCCCAACACGAGAGAACTCTCTGATGTTGTTGGAAACAAGTATCCCGCCATGAGCAATCACTATTGCAGCAATAACAAGATTGAAGGGGGCAATTATCACAGAATCGCGATTCATAATTGAGCACAAAGTTCTATATGCGAATGCCGCAGCGCTATCAAACCCAATGATTTCGAAAGATAAATGAAGCAAGTAAAACCTGGAACGTTTAATTTCGCTCTAAGCACGCACAAATAACCACTGGCTGTCACAAAGAATATGCTATCATTGCTATCACCACTCAGGAAGGGGTAGAATGGCTACTCTGATTGTAAGAAACGTAGATGAAGAGACAAAAGCAAGGCTGGTGCGGCAGGCTGCTGA
>WQXZ01000034.1 GCA_009781525.1 Coriobacteriia bacterium
CGTTGATCTGGCTGCTGAGTTGCTGACAAATGTTGCTGTGCGGGTTGTTACGGTTGTTAACTTTCCCCATGGAGATATGCCGACAGACCAGGTTTTATCGCAAATCGATACAGTTGTTGCAGACGGGGTAGATGAGATCGACTACGTGATGGACGTAGCTGCAGCGTTGCGCGGTGACTGGGAGACTGTGGAGTATGGTATCTCTGCGGTTGTAGCGAGAGCTCACGAAAACGACAAAGTGCTGAAAGTAATTCTGGAGACATGCTTGCTTGATGACATGCAGATAACCCGTGCTTGCCAGGTCGCGCAAGACTGTCAGGCAGACTATGTCAAGACATCGACAGGTTTCAGCACTGGTGGAGCAACAGTTGACGTTGTCAGACTGATGCGCTCTGTGGTGGGGGAGAGCATGGGCATCAAAGCCTCTGGAGGTATCCGCTACCGCGAAAGCGCACTGGCTTTAGTCAGTGCTGGAGCAGACCGCATAGGCACTTCCAGCGCATTGAAGATTATCGGAGCGATGAAAGAGTAGTTGTTAAATCTATCTTTTTACACTATTTTGTGAATCTGGTAACGCTATACTTGACAGCACTTTACAACACATTTATGTTGTACAGTGCGCAAGCACCAAGTCTCTCTCCGGTGCTTACCATGAAAGGGGTAGGTGATGAATACTGGAAACACGCCTCCGACTCAGCCGAGTTATGAGGTTCCACCAGGTCCTGGTAGCTACCAGGTACCACCACCACCGGGCAATTATTCAGTGCCACCGAGCGGCTATTCGCATACGCCGATGCCTGTGCGAGACAGCTGGGGAAGTGCGCAGAAGGACAAGTGGGTTGCCACGCTTCTGGCTGCTGTTTTAGGGCCTTTGGGAATTCACAAGTTCTATCTGGGTTACAAGAAGGAAGGGCAGATCATGCTGTTGGTCACGCTTGCTGGGTCGATTTTCACCCTTGGCTTTGCAGCAGCAGCAATGGGTATTGTCAGTATTATTGAAGCCGTGAATTATGTGATACTTACGCAGGAGGATTTCGAGCGTATCTACGTTTATGGCTATAAGGCGTGGTTTTAAGGGAGGCTTCGATGTATCAGTTATCTACTCTAGATAACGGAATCAGAGTTTTCTCCGAGCGCATGAATAACGTGCGCTCGGTCTCTATTGGTGTCTGGTTTCGGGTTGGATCTCGTGACGAGCTAGTCGGGCAATACGGCTTATCGCATTTTCTAGAGCATATGTTCTTCAAGGGAACGAATAAGCGCGATGCACTGGCTATCGCTCAGGACTTCGAATCGCTTGGTGCTGAGCAGAATGCGTTTACCTCAAAAGAGTACACATGCTACTACTCGCGGGTCGTTGACGACAAGCTCGAACCGGTTTTTGAGATTATTGCAGACATGCTGACAGACTCTTTGTTCGAGCAATCCGATATCGACTCAGAGCGCGAAGTGGTGATAGAAGAGATCGCTCGTTCCGAAGACACGCCGCAAGACTACATCTTCGAGTTATTCAGCGACGCTGCCATGCCCGGACACAATCTAGGTCGTCAGATCGCCGGTACTCGCGAGAGTGTCGGAAGCTTCGTGCATGATGATTGCGTCAACTACCTCCAGTCGCATTACAATGCAGAGAATTGTGTTGTTGTAGCCTGCGGAAATATCGAGCATGAGCTGCTACTTAAGTTAGTCGAAAGATACCTGGGCTCGATGCCGCGTAAGCCGAGGCGCACAAGAGACGATGCCGATGTTGTTGCTCTACCTTTCTCGCTGATGCAGAAAGATACGGAGCAGGCGCACCTGGTATATGGCACACGGGGCATTCCGCTAGGCGACGACGATCGTTTTGCAACTTCGCTGCTTGACTCGGCGCTTGGCGGCGGCATGTCTTCAAGGCTCTTCCAGGAGATAAGGGAGAAACGAGGCTTGGCCTACGCGGTCTTCTCCACAACTGTTTCATACATTGGCGCAGGAAATTTCATGATCTATGTCGGCACACGGCCGGACAACCTGTATGAGGTCATGCAGATTATCGTCGATGAACTGAAGAAAATGCTGGATGCCGGGCTGGATGAGGCTGAGCTTGAGCGCATGAAGGACTATCTTGTCGGACACACCGTGCTATCACAGGAATCGACCGCTTCAAGGATGATCAGAATAGGGAGAAATGCGATCAACGACCTGCCGATACTAAGCTTGGATGAGTCAATCGAGCGGTATCGAGCTGTGTCGCTTGATGACATTATGAGAGTTGCTGAGCGGGTGTTAGTTGCTGCTCCGACGGTTGCAGTTATATCGCCGCTTGAGACCGATGAGCTTCAGACGGGGCTCAGCAGTATTCTGGCGCAGTAGGTAATCGAGCCAGACAGGCTTAGAGGCATTTACAAAGAAGGAGGATGTGTGAAATGACCAGGGTAATCTTTAACGGCTATCTCGGCAGGATGGGACAGACGGTTGTACCGGTTCTGGACTCCACTGAGGGAATTGAGGTTTCGGCAGTATGCGATATTGCTTCCAGTGAGAAGTCGTATACTCTGCCATCAGGTAAGGTTGTCCCGGCTTTCAGCGACTTGAAAGAGTGTCTTGCAGAGACTGACGCGACCGTGCTTGTCGACTTTACCGCTCCTGTTGCTATCGAAGGGTCTTTGCGTACCGCATTACCGACCGGAATCAACTGCGTTGTCGGTACCACAGGGGTTTCTGTTGAACTGTTGACCGATCTTTATCAGCTCGCTCCCGAGGGCGCAACCCTTTTCTGTGCGCCGAACTTTGCATTGGGTGCCGTGTTGATGATGGCTTTCGCTCGCCAGGCAGCTGCCTACTTTGCTGACGTAGAGGTAATCGAGTTCCACCACAATGGCAAAGCTGATGCGCCTAGTGGCACTGCGATTTCGACCGCACGGCAAATGGCTGCGATTCGTCAAGCAGCAGGTGTGGTTTCTGCAAGCCCAGGTGTCGAGAGCGAGCTGGAATACAAGGGTGCCCGCGGCGCGAACGTCGACGGCGTTCCTGTACATGCAGTCAGAGCTGCAGGCTATGTGGCATCGCAAGAGGTGATACTCTCGTCTCCAGGTGAGCTGCTGCGAATCGTACATGACAACATTGACCGGACGTCATACCTACCTGGAATTCTACTGGCTGTTAAATCAGTCGAAGAGAGAAGCGGCTTGATTGTCGGTCTAGAAGAATTGATAGATCTTTAAGTGCATCATCTCAGAGTCATTGAGCAATGATGAACGAATAACATTTTTGGAGGAAAAATGACAAGAAAACCTGCATTTGGCCGTTTGCTTACTGCAATGGCTACACCGTTTGGACCAGACCTGGAGCTTGACCTTGATCGCGCGCAGGAGCTGGCTGTCAGCCTGATCAGCAGGGGAAACGATGGCTTGATCATCTCCGGCACAACCGGCGAGTCACCGACAATGTCCAGAGCGGAGAAACTGAGCCTGTTCAAAGCAGTCCTCGAAGCACTGGATGGGGCGGCACCGGTCATCGCAAATGTTGGCAGCAACAACACCGCCGACTCTGTCTCTTTTGCCAAAGAAGCCGAAGCACTCGGTGCTAATGGCCTGATGGCGGTCGTGCCCTACTACAACAAACCCCCACAGGAGGGACTCTATCGCCACTTTAAAGCAATTGCTGAGGCAGTTGACATTCCTGTGATCCCCTACAACATCCCAGGCCGAAGCGTTATTAATATGGAGACAAGCACGACCCTTCGCCTGGCACATGACGTACCAAATATCATGGCTGTCAAAGAGGCTTCAGGTAAGCTGGATCAGATCTCTGATATCGCCTCACAGGCTCCGGAAGGGTTTGTCGTCTACGCTGGCGACGATGAGATTACTTTACCGCTGATGGCTTTGGGTGGATATGGTGTGATTGCCACAATCGGCAACCTAACACCTGAGCGGATGCGTGAGATTGTCTACCTGATGGCAGATGGCGAGACCGCAAAAGCCCTTGAGGCACACCTTGCCTTGCAGCCACTGATGAAGGAACTGTTTGTGACTACGAATCCGATTATGCTCAAGGCTGCTCTGAAGCTTACAGGCTGTGATATCGGTGGAGTAAGATTGCCGCTGGTAGATGCAACAGAAGCACAGATTGCAGGCATCGAGCAAGTAATGAAAGCTGTTGGCGTACTTTAACAGTACGTCTATGCAGGTGAATACTATCTGAGGGTATGCCAGTAATGGTGTACCCTCTGGTAGACTGTATTCAGGACGAAACAGCCACTGTAGGCTGTATTGATAGTTGGTTTCCGCAGCATGATTTGTATAGCTGGCTGTAGAAATAGGATATCGTTAGAGGAGTTTTAGATAGTAGATAATAAGAATAACCAGCCTAGGGATTCACGCAACCGAAACAACAAAAATGGCTCAAGTCAAAATGATAACGCACAAAAAGCGAACTCTCAGCAGGCTTCGCAACAGGCTGGAAACGAAAAACAGGCGCAGACAAATAATTCTGGAGGTAATAATCAAAGGCGACGCTCAAGCAATAAGCAGCTTAAACAACTGAAGATTATTCCGCTTGGTGGATTGGATAGCATTGGCAAGAATATGACTGTCTTCGAGTATGGCTCGAAGATGATTGTTGTTGATGCCGGGTTGATGTTTCCTGATGATGACCATCCGGGAGTCGACCTGATTCTGCCAGACTACACCTATCTGCTTGAGCACGCAGACCAGCTGCAGGCAGTGGTTATCACGCATGGCCATGAGGATCACACAGGTGCTCTTCCATATCTGTTAAAGGATCTGGATCTGCCAGATCTGAAGATATATGGTTCAAAACTGACTCTCGGTTTGATTGAGGGAAAGCTGGCAGAGCACCGCATCAAGAACCCGCCATTTGTCGAGGTCGCTGCAGGACAACAGGTCAGTATCGGTGAGTTCAAGCTCAACTTCTTCAGTGTGAACCATTCGATTCCAGCAGCACTGGGAGTTTTTATCCAGACTCCAGCCGGAAACGTTTTACATACAGCTGACTTCAAGCTGGATCAAACTCCGATAGATGGTGTGTACACCGACTTTGCTGCGATCACTCGCTTTGCTGAGATAGGTGTTGATCTGATGATGTCAGACTCGACCAATGCACTGAATCGTGGCTTCACTCAGTCCGAGGCGGAGGTTGGCAAAGAGCTGTTCACTATAATCAAGAATGCACCGAAACGAGTGATAGTTGCATCGTTTTCAAGTCATATCCACCGAATTCAGCAGATCTGTGATGCGGCTATTGCAGCAGGTCGGAAGATTGCGGTAACGGGGCGATCGATGCTGACCAATACTCAGATCGCTCGTGAGCTAGGCTACTTGAAAGTGCCGGAGAATAGCCTGATTGATGCCTATGATACTGGTAGTATTCCTGCGAAAGACCTGGTGATACTGTGTACGGGCAGCCAGGGAGAGCCGCTGTCAGCATTAGCGCGTATGGCAAATGGTGACCACCGAACTGTTCCGATCGAGTCTGGCGACACGGTTATTATCTCTGCGTCACCGGTACCTGGTAACGAAAAAGCTGTTACCAGAGTGGTGAATGCGCTGTCAAAGATCGGTGCCGAAGTCTACGACCGCCAACGTGCGCTAGTGCACGTCTCTGGGCATGCAAGTGCTGAAGAGCTAAAGCTGATGATGGTAATGGCAAAGCCAAAAGGGTTTATGCCGATTCATGGTGAGGTGAGGCAACTCAGAACTCATGCCAAGCTGGCTGAAGACGTGGGTATACCAAAACGCTCGATCTTTGTTCTAGATACAGGCGACTGCGTAATACTTGAAGATGGCAAGCTGAAACGAGGAGAGCCGGTAGAGAGCGGCATCGTGTATGTCGACGGTCTGTCGGTCGGAGATATCTCCCAGGTGGTTTTGAAGGATCGCCAAACTCTGGCGTCAGACGGAGTAGTAACGGTAGTCTGCCAGATACGCGCAAAGGGCGGGAAGCCCGTAGGAACCCCAGAGATCATCATGCGCGGAGTTACCGGTAGCGAAGACAACGAGCTGCTATCAGACCTGATCAGAATCGTAGAGACAACAGCGACGAACCTGGCAAACAACAACAAGCGGATGGACACGGGTCAGCTGCGTCGAGCAGTCCGTGAAAGAGTATCCAGCGTTCTATGGGAGAGAAGCCGGATGAGACCGATGATTATCCCCCTCATCATCGAAGTCTGATTCTGTGTGTGCATTTCACATAGAGCACGGTAGTACAGCAAAGGTTCGAGGTGAAAGCAATGAGTGGGTTCTTATCCAGATTGCGGATGAAGATGCAGGCAAAGAGATCTGTCGAGAGCTTTTACAGTTTGATGGAGGCAGACTTCGATGATATCTGGGACATCGAAGTCAATAACAACCTACTTGTTGCACTTTCATTATGGCTGAGCAAGAAGAGTGACTATGGTGAAAACATCGAGTGCCTATCTGAGGCTGAAAGAGTTTTCTACACAGTAACCATACTTGAGCAAGAAGTTAACAACGGTGGGTTTGAGCAGTTCTTCTACAACGACAGCGGAAGCCTCAGCGGTGCAGTAGTCAGCTCATATTCAGCTATCGGTGCTGAAACGGCAGCAGAAATATGTGCAAAAGCCATCAATAGTTTTCCGGTAGGCATCCCAGAGAACCGTATAGAGCGCGATGAGGTACTCGATAGTGTGTTTACCGATGAAATCAGCAGCATTTTGCAGCAATGTGACACTGAGTTCTACAGTTGCGCTGACGACCTAGTAGAACTGAGCTACAGATACATAATGGCCAACAGAGCAATGTTTACTCGCTAGTATAGTGAGCGCATGCAAAGTGATAGGGTGGACTCTAACGTAAACAAGCTATGGAAAGAAAGGTTAGCCATGATTCCGACTCGTGAACAGGCGCGTGAACTGGTTGAGCAATACAATGCTGAAGAGTTTCTGCGCAGTCACGCAATGATAGTTGCAGGTGTGATGGAGTGGTTCGCCAGGGAGCACGATGCCGGCAATGAGGAGTACTGGTACATCACTGGACTGCTACACGACATCGATTACGAGCAATATCCCGAAGAGCACTGCGTAAAGGGAGAAGAACTATTGCAATCACACGATATCGATCAGTCGCTGGTTCAATCTGCTATGAGCCACGGCTGGCAGATGACTGGAACTCCCTACCAACCTGAGCACATCATGGAAAAAATTCTCTACGGTATCGATGAGCTAACCGGGTTGATTGGTGCAACTGCAGTAATGCGCCCATCTGGAAGTGTTGATGACCTGGAGGTCAAATCGCTAAAGAAAAAGTATAAGCAGCCCAGCTTTGCAGCTGGTGTTTCGCGCGAGTGCATTCAACTAGGCGCTGAGATGCTCGGCTGGGAGCTCGACTTCCTGATGGAACAAACCATCATGGCAATGCGCAGCCTAGACATAGTTGCATAGCGGAGGCGCGCTAGGCAGAATCATGATTCCTGGTGAATCCTCAATTCCGCGAAAATCGTAGTATACAAGGCTACTCGGCTCATCCATTGGCTGCCAGCAACTCCTCTGCGGTGATGTCGAGAGCTTCCAATACCAATCTTTGCGACTTGGTGATGACTGTATGGTGGACACTGCCGTCTGGGTAGGTGACTCGCTTCAGCTTCTTGAGTTCTCGCAGTGCAGAGCCGACTGTCTTATCACGTGTCTCAGTTGATTGAGCTAAGGCCTCTCGGATAGCCATGTGCAGTATGAGCGCGATGAAACCACAGAACAGTTTGCCATCGGTTGTTGCACCAGAATGGGTGCGCAGGCGTTTTAGGTCAAGCTGGTTTTTCATACCTGAGAATGCTTTCTCGATTACATCTTTGCCCCTGTAGGCATCGAGCACCTCTTTTGACGAAAGTGTCTTGTCGTTGGTGGCGAGTGCGAAGTAACCGCAGGCTGCAAGCCTGGCATCTATTCTGTCGTAGTCACGGACAAAGGAGGCAACAGTACTGCCAGTGGACTCAATGGTGAATAGATCGCTGTACTTCCTGGGCAGCCCCTTGGCGGCAACAAGCTTTGAAAGCTCAGTTTCCAGACGTTCTATCCGAGCATATGTACCGTCTTCCTCTAATGCTCTTTTGGCAGGTGAGTAGAAGAGATGGACTGCAAGGTCTTGCCCTAACACAGTCTGGTCGAAGGCCATAGCGTAAAGACCACCTTCGATAGCGTTACGTGAGGAGTGGATAGCAGATACCTCCTTATCACCTGGAAGCGCCTTGAAAGCCTTCAGAGATGATGGCAGTGCTGTGATAAATGAGATGTGCTTTTTAGATACATAATCAAGGTTTGTGCTGGTAACAAAGCCACGATCGAACACGAAGCGCACACGTGAGATGCCAAGTGCAGAAGCAGAGCCCATCATTACCGGCAAGTGGGTCTTGTCCAGTACCGAGCCTTGATAGGTGGCGTAGTATACCGGCAGACGCTTCTTTGAGCCTAGAAACATCCCAAGGTTTATCTGTGTCAGGTCATCCCCATCACGGCTCAGTCCCCACTCGGCATCCTCGATACCACCGGAGTAGGTTGAAAGTGAAGTGACATCATAGGCGATGTGATCGTCTTCTGTGACAATCGGTATCCAGGCAGAAAAGAAGCGCATCCGCTCATCGAAGCTGATTGACTCAAACAGATCGGAAGCTCCCTTAGAGTCCAATCTAGCACCACCAGATATGAAGCTCTCGTCGCACCAGTCACCGATGTGCGCCATCACGCAACCCTGATCAGCCATATAGGCAGCAGCGGTTAGCGCACAAGCGCCTCTTTTGCCGAAGACCTCATGAAGTAATGCAGATACTCCAAGCCTTCGCGCCAATAAAAGCAGTACAGCAGATGTTCCTAAAGCCACAACAGATGCTGGAGCATCTCGTGTGTCAGAGAAGAACTCGAAGTAGCGCTGATTCGGGATAAGGCTTATGCCATCTTCTGCCAACTTGCCGATCAGAGCCTCATCACTTGTTGGTCTGCCAGCTGCATTCCGGTACGCCCTAGTTGTCAGGTAGATATAGACAGAGTCCTTAGGGCCTTTCTTTCTGGTGGTTCTTGCTGGCATCTCAACCGGCTGATTCTCTTTCCTTTTCATCAGTCATCATCCTTCCAAAGTATACTACGTTTCCTAGTATTCCATAGACACGCAAAGAAGTGTTGCGAGAACCAGAATAACCATCAGTTCTCCGATGGTTTCTCAAGGTCTTCGCAGCTAGATGCATTGCAGAAGGTTAGAGGGGTTCAATTACCATTCAGTTGTAATGACTGTATACGATAAGAATACCGGAATTCAGGGTTCAGGGTGAATCAAGCCGCTCCGCTGCCAAATCACAAGCAGTTGGTGGCAAGAAATCGCCTTTGTCGGTGTGTGTCAGAAGATAAAAACAGCGAAAAGCCGAGGAAACGCGTGATAATCCTTCTCTGAACGATGAAAATGGGGATAAAACCACTCTTCCGACACCGACGAAGCCGATTTCTTGCCACCAACTGCTTGTGATTTGGCAATCACCTCTTCAGCCTCTACAACGCAACCGCGCGTAATCGTATACGAACCGAATTCCGAGTCTTGGACAGTTTCCGAGAAATCGCTCGAAAGCTGGAATTGGGATTGGCAGGCAGGAGGTTGCAGGAGGGATAGGCGAGGAAAGAAGGGTGCCTAGTGGTTGGGCTGATAGGTAGCCGGCTGTAGTGAATGTTTTTGATGCTTTAAAGCAGCAAGCCAGGCTCTTTAGCCTGGCTTGTTAGATTCAGATATGTATTAGTTTCGATATCAGACAACCTGATCAAACCTGCGGCGGCTACTGATTAGAGTAGCAGTTCCAGTGAGTAGTACCAGCATTGCGAAGCCCACGGTATATAAAGAAGAGTCGCCAGTGCCAGGTGTAGTAGGTGGCTTAGCTGGTTCACCCGTTGTCCATCCACCCCAAGAAACTGTATAGTCTCGAGAAAAAAAGTTAAAGCCATCTGAACCAATATTTTTAAGAACAATTGCTACAGATTGCGAATCAATACTTTCCCAGTAGAAATCAAATTGGCTATTCGGATACTCGTCAGGGTCAGTTCTTGTGCCAATTGCTTTAATTTCAAGACCGTCACGAGTCCCAACCTGCTCCGAAGTGATGTTCCAAAGACTAGCTTCAATTATTACGCCGTACTGCGTAAGTGCTAATACGTCTCCGATGACAGTTCCCTTTAGATATACAGCTGCCCCTGAGTGGCAGAAGACAATTATCGCGTATGATTCATAACCAGACGCAGATACAGAACCGCCAGTTATTCTCACCAACCCATAATTAGAGGTTACCCGCCCGAGGATAATAGCCACCGAGCCTTGCCCTATAGCAGATACAATGCCTCCAGTCATATCAAGAGTCACAACATACTCAAGTCGTATTGCTACTGCTCCCTGACCCTCTGCGATAACACTCCCGCCGCTTATTGTGGCATTTCCATTCTGAATGTATATCGTTGAGACCTCACTGCTACCAATAGAAAGAATGGTTCCTCCATTTATTGTGACATTCCCTGTATCAGTAAAAATTGCACTTCCTGATGCGGATTCCGACCTAATTATTCCATCATAAACGACGATATCGACGGAGGCAAAATAGTACGAATGCATTGAAGAATAACTCTCAAGTGCAATTGTGAAGTCTGTATCAGCACTTTCAATGCTTCCAGCGTGCATTTCAAAAGTACCAAAGCCATGCAGCCCAATTAGGGTACCATTTATTATTCCAGTCAGTTCAGCTCTCCAGATCACTGTAATGTCTTCAGGAATAGTGAGCTCAAAACCATCTGTGTGTCCAAGATGATTCTCTCCAACGACCGTTACGATGTCTCCAGAGACTGCACTATCAATCTTGTCTTGAATTGCAGCTTGAATGTCGGCAGCATCTGTACACGTGCTGATATCAACATCAAAGTTGGCAGCTAATGCTTGGCCAACAAAGCTAAAGCACAGTGCGACTACAATAATCACGGGTACAATTTTTCTGTAGAGTCCTCTTTTACTATCCATGTATTCTCCTCAGCTTTCTGACAACCTAAATATGAGTGTCTTTTATGATAGCACTCCTTCCAGATATTTAGGTGGAATACACAATATGTTGCACGAAGTGTTTTCTTTATTCTTGAAAAACAATGGTGCTTCTTTTAAGCCTCTGTTCTTGTGAGGAAAGATACTATTGGGAGCGTTATAGTACTGCCGTCTCTCCAGTCTCCTTTCCCTACACCCACCACCGCACCGCACAGCTCCCACCAAACCTTGCAGCCTATACAAAAAGCGCAGTAATCGTTAGAATTGTTCGCTAGAGTTAGTTGGCTTTCACACGCCTCATATATCAAGTTAAATAAGGGAGGCGGAGGCTTACTAACAGGTGATAGGATGAGGCTCTCGCATGCGAGCTATGGAGGAAGAAAGAAAGGAAAGCAATGAGAAAAATTCTATCGATTTTGCTTGCTGTTACTTGTACGTTCGGCTTGGGACTACTGGGCTGCAACAACAACAAGGCCAGCGAAGACGGCTTGAAGATTGTCATAGTCTCCAGTCCGTCAGGTGTTGATGATGCTTCGTTCAACCAGAACAATTATGACGGCATTCTGGCATTTATCGCCAAATACCCGAATGCGACTGTAACTGCTGTTCGCGAAGTAGATGTCAACAAGTCAATAGCAGCTGTCGAAGCTGTGGTAGCCGATTATGATGTTATTGTCACACCTGGCTTCCAGTTCGCAGGTGTTTACGACATCGCTATCGCAAACCCGGACAAGTTCTTCATTTTAGTTGACTGCTTCCCGGTTGATGAAAACTGGAATGAAGTAACCGCCCCAAACATCTATGCAATGCAGTTCGCTGAGCAGGAGAGCGGTTTCTTTGCTGGCATCACTGCTGCAATGCAGACAGAGACTGGCAAAGTTGCCAGCGTGCACGGCATCGCCTATCCATCAAACGTCAACTATCAGTGGGGTTTTGAGAGCGGTGTTCACTATGCAAATAAGTATCTTGGCACTAACGCTGTCATCGTCTCGCTGCCCAGTTATGCTGGAACAGATGTGACCGGTGCCAATGTCGGTGGTAACTACGTCGGCGACTTCTCAAATGAGACTGGTGGAAAAGAAGTTGGAGAAGCTCTCCTCGATCAGGGCGTGGACATCATTTTCGTTGCAGCTGGTGCTTCAGGTAACGGAGTCTTCACTGCTGTTAAAGAGCGCGGTAATGCCTTTGTTATCGGTTGCGACGTTGATCAATTCAGTGATGGCGCGAATGGTGACTCGAATATCGTTCTAACCAGCGCACTCAAGGTCATGGCTCCGAATGTTACACTGCAGCTTGAGGCTATTCAAGCCGGTACCTTCGAGGGTGGTAACTTCACGCTTACTGCCTCAACCGATTCAACTGGCTTCGTCAGCACCCCAGGACGCCATCAGCTGAC
>WQXZ01000035.1 GCA_009781525.1 Coriobacteriia bacterium
AGTGAAGCTGCCATCACTGCCTTCGATATGTACAGGGATACCGTAGTCAGCAACCGTATATGAACCATCAGAGAGTCTAAAGTGCTTGGCTGACTCACTTCTTAAGCTCTCATCCTCAGCAACTATGAAGACATCTGCTCGCTCATCTGTCATACAGTCAGCGCTAGGATCATCTAAGATGACTGCGTCAGTTGGATAGTCCTCCCCATATGAGCTGTCAATCACCTCAGAATCGAAGTCGATCGGATCTGCCCAGCCTAAGCTTACTGTCATTGACAGTACCTGGGCTGATATTAGGGTTATTAGAAGGAGTTTTTTAGTTGTGAGTAATAACTTGCGAGTCGACTCGCTTACTCTACAGAGAGAGAGAGAGAGAGAGAGAGAGAGAGAGAGAGCAAATTCCGATCGAACATATGTTTCTCCTAAATGGTTGCCGTAGCTTGTTCCTTATAAAGCCTGGTAAAACACGGAAGTCAGACACCTTAATGGGTGGTCAGATGTCATCTACCTGTAAAGCACACGTAAACAGTAACACAAAGACCGGTACCCAAGTCAAGTGATCGGTGGTTTTTTCCAAGAAATGGGTTAATTGCCAACCGGAGTGAAAATTGAGAACTCATCTTGCACTAAGTCTGGCACAATTATTGACATAGCTCTTATCTGACGCAAAGCCAAGCATTCACTATGCCTTGGCATCTTAAGCCGCCAAAGAAGCACGGCAAGCAACAAGTGGCGCGTGTTGCACTTATATCAACACGGTAACTACCTTACCCCTCAGTGTTTACTATTCTTGGTCTCAGGCTCTTCTGACAGGCAGGCAGAACAGGAGGAGATCATGTCAGAGAAAACCTATAAACACTTAAATGCCAAACAGCGCGAGATCATTGAAGAAAGTCTGAATGCATCGAAGAGTATTTCACAGATAGCCAGAGGCATTGGTGTGTCTCCAGCCACTGTTACCCGCGAGATTATCCGTAACCGCCGAGATGACGGATACAGACAATCAAACTGGCGTTCCAACAATCGTTGTCTTAGCCGAAAGGCTGTACTGTCCATCACCTGTGTTTTGGGTGTGACAAACGATGTGCGGTTTGTCACAGTGATAAATGCAACCGACTCTGCAAAAACTTCAAAGAGGAGACCTGTAAGCATATCAGCGGTGTCCCACATGTCTGCAACGGTTGTAAGTCTGTTAGCAACTGCACTCTACATCGTTTTCGCTACAGTGCAGCTGTCGCTTCGAAAAGCGCTCACGAAAGGGCAATAGAGTCTCGCCAGGGTATTGATGTCACAGAGAGTGCAATGGCCGCAGCCGAGGCAATCATCAAGCCGCTTTTAGCTAAGGGACAAAGTCCGGCTTTGATTTGGGCTGAGCACGCACGAGAACTGCCTTTTTCGCTTCGTAGCTGTTACCGCCACATCCATAACGGCAACATGAAGATTGCTTCATTAGAGCTGCCTAAAGCCGTCAAGTATCGTCCACGAAGTCACACCGGCGCACGCGCACAGGTAATGCCGATGGCTATTCTTGCAGGTAGAACCTATGATGACTATTTGGCACTAGATGAGACAGTGCGAGCCAGGGTGGTGGAGTGTGACTGTTTGGAAGGAACAGCCACTGGTAATGACGCCATACTCACACTGCACTTTGTAGCCCTCCATTTCCAGATCGGCATCAAGCTCGAAGTAAAAAACTCAAAACATGTTGTAGCAGCACTTGATTGGCTACATGATGTCTTGGGTGACTTGTTCAGTGACTTTTTCGGATTGCTATTGTGTGACAAGGGAGTTGAGTTTCGCGATGTTAATGGTATGGAAGCAAAAGACGGGGTAAGGCGCTGCGCGGTCTATTTTACAGACACACAGCGCCCAGACCAAAAAGGAGCCTGTGAAAAAAATCATGTCGAGGTGCGCAAGATTATCCCCAAGGGTACATCGCTTGCCAAAATCAATGCCTACGTGCTGGCTGAGGTGTTTTCACATGTAAACTCCGAAGCTCGCGAAGAACTGTTTTGGCTTACGCCTTTGGCGCTGGCTATGTCTGCGTTGCCGGCAAAACTATTCGATGAGCTGGGATACCGCTTGATAGCTCCAGACGATGTGGTGCTTAAGCCTTCACTGCTTAATAAAGTCATCCCCTAGGCTCACAGGCTCCAATAGCATTAATTGTAAAACCATCACGCACCAACGTACAAGGCCTGTCTGTCAAAGCCAATTCATACTTTTTTCTAGCTTTGCACTTAGTCTGTCACTATGATGTCTGAGGCTATATTTGGTGCACCCAAAAACACCTTGGTTTCATTGTGATGTTTTGCACTTGCCTTGACACTGGATTGTGTGAGTGGCGCATCTAGGTCTATCTAGCTGCACTTACTCTGTCATTCGCACTTCGAATGACACTTTCACTCCGGTTGGCATTCAACCTTCCAGGAAATGGCAAAAGGAGGTTAATTGCCAACCGGAGCCCTATTCAGCTACTCTGGCTTCTAAGTCGTAGCAGATGCTTTCGGTTATCTGTACGATCAGTCTCTCTCCTGGTATACCTCGGTCAAGGTGTACTACGCCATCAGCCTCGGGTGCCTGACCTTGGGTGCGCCCGATCGGTAGGCCGTCCTCGTACTCTGTAACAAGCACCTCGAACTGTTTGCCAATGGATTGCTCTGCTTTGTCGAATCCGATTTGATCAGCGATATCGCGTAGGCGCTGAGCGCGAGCTCGGCGTGTTCGCACTGGTACCTGATCTGTCCGCTCACCTGCTATTGTGCCCTGCTCGGTTGAGTAGGCAAAAACACCGACATAGTCAAAACCAGCCTCCATGATAAAGCGCGACAGCTCCTGTGACTCCTGTCTGGTCTCTCCTGGAAATCCGGTCATCACGGTGGTGCGCAAGACTACATCTGGCAGTGCGGAGCGAATCGTTTGTAGCAACTGCAAGAACTCCTGGCTGCTTCCGCTGCGGTTCATGTCTTTTAGAATACGGGCAGAGGCATGCTGAAGTGGAATATCCAGATAGCGACAGATATTCGGATAAGCCAGCATGGTCTTAAGCAGCCTGTCGCTTATAGCTGATGGTTGCAGGTATAGCACTCGCAGCCAGACATCTGGGAATCGCTTTGCCAATTGCTCCAGTAAGTCCGATAGATCAAGACCACCATCACGCCAGAGGCCTGTGTCTTGCGCGATCAGAACAAGCTCGCGCGCGCCACAGGCTACCAGCGCATCTGCCTCAGCCAGTAACTCCTTAAGTCCAACCGACCGATACGGTCCGCGGATCTTAGGAATCGTGCAATACGAGCAGTGCCTGGAGCACCCTTCAGCGATCTTCAAGTAGGCCCATGGACGCTCTGACTCCGGTAACCTACCAACATCTAACAGGGGTTGTAAGTCGCAAAGCGTTGCGTCAAGGGTTGACGAGGTTTTATCCACAGTGTTGGTGTTAAGAGCAGGGATGGTAGCGCTGAAAGCGGCTAGTATGATGTCAGCGATGTCGGGTTCGTCCTCGACTGGCACGAAGGCGGTCACTTCGGGCAGTTCGGCTGCCAGTTCTGCACCGTAGCGTGCGGGAAGGCAACCGGCTACCATCAGTCTGCACCTACCGGATACCACCTCGGGTAGGTCGGCCAACTCGATTATGGTGTTGACTGACTCTTCGGTGGCTTCGGTGATGAAGGCGCAGGTGTTTATGATCACGAAGTCAGGGTGCTCCTCAACACCGAGCAGATGCATGCCTGCAGCGACGATTCTGGCTCGCATTCTTTCACTGTCGACCTCGTTTTTGGCGCAGCCAAGCGTGATGATCGCCACACTTGGCATAGGTTGGCTTGCACTGGCGCTGCTCACTTGCGGCTCACCTTAGCGGTAGTTGATGTACTGCAGCGGCTGACCGTAATCCTGCTCTTTGAGATAGCTGATAACCTCCTGCAGCTCGTCGCGTGATGATGAAAAGACCCGAAGCTTGTCGCCTTCGACCTGTACGCGAACCTTCTTGAGCTTGAGATCGCGAATGTTCTTCGAGATTTTCTGCGCCAGGTCTTTTTCTATGCCTTCGACAATGTCTGCTCTGAAGCGGATAGTCATACCACTGGCATCCTCCGGACCGCTCCAGCGAAGTGCCTTCAGGTCGACTTTTCGCTGGACGAACTTGGTATTTAACACGTCTATCACCTGCTTGGCTACGAACTCGCTGGGCGCGACCAGTGTGAACCGCCGCGCACCTTTATCGAATTCAAGCGTTGCCTTTGCTGCCTTAAGGTCATAGCGCTGCTGCATTTCTTTTTTGGTCTGCTGATAGGCGTTGTCTACCTCTTGCAGGTTGACTTCAGATACAACATCAAAACTCTCGTCTTTTGCCATGTTTTGCTCTCCTCTAGCCCTACAGTGCTGTTCACCTCACTGGTCGTCGACCGGATTGTTGGTGGTGTCTTCGTTAATCGGGCGCTCGATTATCTCCATTTTTATGTTACCGATTCCGTGGATACCCACGTCCATCTCTTGTTCTACTCCATTGCGCAGTATGGTCGTCGATCCCGGATTACCGGCAACGATCTCGCAGTTGATCATGACCTTATAGGTCACTGTCTCACTCAGGTACCATTCGTGCTTTTTCTCACCATCAACGACAATCGTCACCCACGGCTCGGTACCGGGTGCGGGTACGATAGTCAGGTCAAAAGGCCCGTAATCCTGGTCGGCTCTCGGCTCTGGGCTTGCGTTCGGATTCAACAGCGGATCATCCGTCAGGTCATTATCCCCGGCATCCTGCGGATCGACCGACTGGAGCGGAATATACTCTTCCGGTTGGCGATTGCAACTATTGGCAGCAACCGCCCAGAAAACCAGCATCCCTACCAGTGCGACAACCAGCATTATCAGAGGCAGCGGTGTAGTTGTCATCAGCTGTCTGATAAACCCACCCGACTGGTTCTGGCTGGATCGTCCAGCCTGTCTGTTCTGGTCAAATGACCCGATTCTCGAGTCTCCCCTACTCGGGTTGCGACTGGCATTTCGCCCCCGCCGATTCGACCTTGAATCGCTCACGCCACCGGTTGTACCGCTGCCGGTTCCCAGCGTCGTGCGACGCTTCGCTGCATTCTTTGCCAACCGCTGCGACCTGGCTGAGCGCGAATCGTAGCCAGTACGAAGCTCTGAGCTCGGTGTCGGTTTGTCCCAAATCGACCGCACGCCCTGCCCCGGAGCCGAGGCAGGCTCTCGCATCGGCGGTGGAGACGAACCCAACACCGGCGGCTTGGCAGTACGCGGATCAAGCGGCAATCCGGCAGTTTCGCGCCGCCGCTGAGCCTCAGCGTGCTCGAAATCACGATAATTCTGCAAGAAAAGCTCGGTCACTGCCGCCGAATCGAGCCCCAAAAAGCGCGAATAGGCGCTGACCATATTGCGCGAATGCCCTTTGAGCGGCATGCCAAAATAGTCCTCACGCTCCAGCGATGCCAAAATAGCAGGACGTATTCGCAGGACAGCAGAGACCTGCTCAAGCGAAAGACCCTTTTTCATACGTGCTTCAGCAAGAATTATGCCGAAGGTTTCAGCCATCTTGAGCTCCTTTAAGAGACGCTCTAATGATAACCGTAACTCCGCTGCCCCTCAATGTATAAAGTAACGACGTTGACATAATGCGAGATTACCCGGGCTCCATAACCATTTATGTGGAGAAAATCCTGTTCGTTCACCTATATATTGTGTTTTCTAGCATACGTCAGCGTTGTTTTATCCAGATTATTTGTCATAGCTTACCAGTGCTCTGATTGATTCGAGTTCGAGGACGTCGTCGACGAAAACCTCGCGTGGCTTGGAACCGTTGGCGGGGCCGACGATGCCGTGTCGTTCAAGGTTGTCCATGATTCTGCCGGCACGGGCATATCCGACTTTGAGGCGGCGCTGCAGGGTCGAGGTCGAGCCCATCTGGGTGGTTACGACGATGTCGGCGGCATCCCAGACCAGCGGGTCATCGCTGTCGATGCTGTCGTAGAGTCCGCCTGCCTGGTAGGTGGAAAGGCCTGCAACGGCTGTTGCCAGAATCTCTTCGCGGTACTGGGGCTCAGCTTGGCCGCGCCAGTGGTTGGTGACATCGTTGATCTCGGCTTCTGAGACGTAGCATCCCTGGATGCGGATGGGCTTGCCGTACTCGGGTTTGGCAAACAGCATGTCTCCATTACCCAGCAAGGTCTCGGCTCCGGTGCTGTCCAAAATGACGCGCGAGTCGATTCCGCTGCCGACATTGAAGGCGATGCGGTTTACGATGTTGGCTTTGATTACACCGGTTATGACGTTGGTCGAGGGGCGCTGCGTGGCAATTATCAGGTGAAGTCCGGCGGCGCGAGCCAGCTGTGACAGGCGGGTGACTGACGATTCGACATCCTTGCCCGCCACGATCATCAGGTCAGCCAGCTCGTCGATGACAATGACCACCAGAGGAAGCTCTTCTGGCAGGTCGGGCGGCAGTTCGAGCTGGGGCTCGGTTGGCGGTGTGGTTGGCTGCGCGGTGAGTGGCGCCTGCTGGGTGGGTGCCGAGGTGGGCGCTTGCTGGGTGGGTGCCGAGGTGGGCGCTTGGGCTTGGGTCTCGGCGGGTGTCTGGGCTTCGGGGGTGGTCAGGGTGTCGGCTGCGGCAGCGCTGGCTGGTTCGTCCCACTGGTAGTCGTCGCCCCGCCATTCGTCCCACTCAAGCTCGTCTTCGAACCAGTCGTCCCATTCCTGACTGTCGCCTGCATCGGCTTGGGTTGTGTTTGTAGCATTTGCATCGCTCTGGCTTGCGAAGATCAGTATGTTGCTCTGCTCAGAGCTCAGCTTAGAACTCTGGTAGCTGCTTTGGTCGCCCGTTGGAATGCTCTGCTGTTCAGGTTCTGTGACAGCGTCATTTTCTTCATCTTGCCACTGCACCAGCTGCTTTTCATATGCAGCCATTGCTTTGGCGTGGTCTTTTTCAGCTTTCTTAATCGCAGACTCCCTATCTTTCTTTGCTTGCTCGTTGAAGTCCGCGATGTTTTTAACCCCCGCCTCCATAAACACTTTGAGGCGGCGCTCCATTTCAATGACCGCCCAAGCCAGCGCAGCTGCTGCCTTCGACGCATCGGTCACAACAGGTACATATAGATGCGGGATGTCGTTGTATTTTGTCAGCTCAACCATTTTTGGATCGATTAGGATCATACGAACCTCGGCGGGAGTAGTACGCATCAACATGCTCATGATCATCGAGTTGATAGCGACTGACTTACCGGATCCAGTAGTACCACCGATCAATAGATGAGGCATGCTTGATAGATTTGCGCAGATGTTCGAGCCTTCGACGTCCTTACCGATACCAACCTGAAGCGAGCCACTTGGGGCAGACGGCAGCACATCACCGAGTAGCACCATAGACCGCTCAGCATTGGGAACCTCAACACCAACCAGAGATGTGCCAGGAATCGGCGAGAATATCCGTACCGAACTGGCTGCCAAGGCTAGAGCGATGTCATCTGCCAGCGAAGTAATGCGAGCTACGCGAACGCCTTCGCCCAAGGCTAGCTTATATAGAGTAACAGTAGGACCTGCAGTCCAGCCTACTACCTGAGCATCAACTTGAAACTCCTGCAGTGTCTCTTGTAGCTCACTAGCAACAGCTCGCAGCTCAGCCTCCGCTGATCTTGAAGCCTGGCGTGAGCGAGAAACCTTGAGCAGCTGCATGTTGGGCAGATCGTAGTACTGCTCATTTAGTGCTACTACCTGCGGTGGATTCTGTGTTACCTGTACCTTGTCCTTTACCATAATGACGGTGGCGGCTTCGGGGTCGACGGTGTTATCCGTCAGGCTCGGCAACTGTAGAATCGTACCTCTTGGTGAAGCGTCTTCAAGATCGAAGTCGTCCAGATCGTCACGAATCATTTCAGCCTCGGCCAATATGTGCTCTCTACCTTTGATGCGACGGGTCTCACCGAATGTCGGGTCAGGGAGGTAGGTTTTCTCCGCATAATCCAGCGCGTCTGCCTGCGAGTTGTCATCGGTAAAAAAGTCGTCATCGAGGAAGTCTTGGAAGTCGCTGTCTGGCGCTGTTGCCTGTGCGCTCTGGTTTGCTGATGCAAGTCGAGCGGTTGGGGTCAACATGACATTGCGCGCTGGCTGGTTGGCTCGGGCGCGCGGCTGGGCGTCCCCCATGTCGTAGGCGCTGGTCTGGGCGTTGCTTTCATCGTTGTCATAGTCGTCGTCGTGGTTGCGGTTGCGCATGAAAAGCCTGTTCAGGCGACCTGCAAGAGAAACCAGTGAAAAACCGATCAAGGTAGCGCCGATGATTATCGCGCCGATTGCGATGACAACCGAGATTGCATAGCCTAGCAGGCGCAGGAGCAGCCAGCCGAATACGGCACCAAGGTATCCACCGTGGCTGGTCAGGTTGCCGGCGATGAATAACCGCGAGGGGTTGTCCGGTGCGCCATTGGTGTTTATCGAGATCAGAGTGAGCGCCGCAATGAAAACGACGCTGACTCCGACAATCAAGCGTTTGCGTGAAGTGGCAAGTTGTGTTCGAAGAAAGAAGCTTACTCCCCAGGCAGCCAGCATAAATGGCATTATCAGAGCGCCAACGCCGAACAGCATCCAGATTGCGGTTGAGATAGCCTTGCTGACCACAGCGTTTCCTGGAGAGACCACAGCGATGAATAGTGCGATTGCCAGTACGACAAGTAAGACTCCGAACACCTCGTAGCGAATGTCGCCGCTGAGAATAGGCTGGCGTTCGTCCGCGCTGTGCTTGGGAGTGGATTTGCTTGAAGAGTTATTCTTGCTGCTTTTGCTGTTTTTGCTGTTTTTGCTGTTGGCAGCGCTGTTTTTGTTGCCGCTGCTGCCGCTAGACCCGCTTTTGCTTGACTGCGAAGTCGATTTGTTTGACTGTCTGCTGTTATTAGAATTGCCGGAGTTGCCGGACTTCTTCGCGCTCAAAACTCCTCCTGATGTTGTATAAGCCGTGTTTGGAGGCATTCATTTGCCCATATTGTACTAGAAAAGTAGCCTGAACGTGGCATGAGCCAGGAAGCTGGGTAGATACCGGGGTTTCGAAAAGGTTCCGAAAGGTATCTGCAGCCTCCTGCCTGCTGCCTCCTGCCTTCTAGCTGTAGCCTAAAGCTGTAACCTCTAGCTGCAACCCACCCCATATTCAACTACAACCCAATTCCCCCAGTACGGATGGCAATCAACCCCCAATTCCGGCAGTACGGATGGCAATCAACCCAATTCCGAGATTTGGTAGGTTTCTGCAACTTTTTTGCGGTTGGGCGCCAGAAAACGCCTCGGAGGTGCCTTTTCATGTGGTAATTGCAACCGTTTCGTTGCATTTACCACATCGTTGTTGCAAATGCAACGACAAATCCGGAATTTCTGGCGCCCAACCGCAAAAAAGTTGCAGAAAATGGAGAAAAGCTGAAATTGACAGGCTTGAGAGGTGGAGGCTGTAGACGGGTTAGCCGTCACTCGTGCTTCTACTGCTTGGTAGCCGGAAGGCGATAGGGGGCGTTGGCGGGAGCTAAAGGGAGCAAAAAGGAAGAGTGCTGCAGACCGAACGGCGGCTGGCTAGCTGCTTGGCTGCAAGCTTCCGATTCAACTGTCAGAGGAGGCTGGCATCTAACAAAAACAGGCATTCGCCAGAAAATGTCGATTCTCGCTTGCTTGTAACGTTACGTAATGAAATACACTTCTGTCTATCATGCTATTGGGCAAGGCAGGAGGCAACAAGGTGAATCAAGCAAATCAAGCAACCAAGGCAAACCGCGCATCTCAAGCAGGTCGCTCTGAACGTGCCATCCCCGAGGGATTCATGACTGTCGGCGAAGTTGCCAAAAAGATGAACACCACCGTTAGAACCCTTCAGTACTATGACAAAGAGGGGCTGCTGTCTCCAACAGCTGAAAGCGAAGGCGGGCGTAGGCTCTATACCAACAGGGACATCATCCGACTGCACCAGATTCAGTCCATGAAGTATCTAGGTTTTTCACTCGACGACATCAAGAACCGCCTGATCAACCTGGAAACCCCAGCAGAGGTCGCTGAGGTGTTGACCGAGCAAGCCAAACTAATCAAGGAGCAGATCGCATCATTAACAGAGGTGCTCGACGCAATTGAAAAGCTCAAGCACGAAACACAGCTGATGGCTACTGTCGATTGGGCAAAATACGCCGATATAATCGTGAATCTCCAGCTTAAAAACGAATGGTACGGGTTAATCAAGCTTTTTGACGACGATACGCTTGAACACCTGCGCAGCCAATTTGACCGAGCACGTGGAGAAGAACTCGTTGCTCGAATGAATGACATATTTGAGCTAGCCATCCGACTTGAGCAGTCAGGAACACCAGCCGACAGCGAACAGGGCATCGAGTTGGGCAAAGCCTGGTGGGATATCGTGATGGAATGCACCGGAGGCGACGCCAGTTTGCTACCTCAGTTGCTTGAGTCAACAACAAACAACAGCAGCTGGAACGATATCTGGAAGCAACGCTGGGAGAGCGTTGAGGGATACGTAACTGAAAGCCTGGTGGCGTACTTCGAAAACATTGGTTACAACCCCTTCGAGCAATTCATGGAAGAGCAGGCTGGGCTTGCCGTGGCAGAGCATAACGCGGAGCAGGCTGGCGATGCCGCTGAGGAGCATAACGCGTTGCAGGCGGACATCGCTGCGAAGGAGCAGACATGATTCAAATGACCAACGTGATAAAGCGGTTCGGCTCTCAAACCGTTCTGACAGACGTGAGCTTCACTGCTCACACCAGTCAGATATTCGGGCTGCTTGGCCCATCGGGGGCTGGCAAAACTACCATCATCAACATCCTGACCAACCAGCTGCAGGCAGACGGGGGCAGCCACACAATCGATGCGGCACCTTTCGAGACCGGATTGATGCTTGATGAAGACGGTCTCTATGTGCGCCTGAGTTGCCTGGAAAACCTGAACCTCTTTGCAGACATCTATGGTCTACCTCGCAGCCGGTCAAAAGAGGTCTTGGAAAGCGTTGGCCTGCAAGACGCAGCCAAAAAAGCGGTCAGCGCCCTGTCAAGGGGAATGCGCCAGCGACTTGCCCTGGCCAGAGCAATCATCAATGAGCCCAAGGTTCTGTTCTTGGACGAGCCAACCAGCGGGCTTGACCCCACCACCGCCCGCGGCATTCACAAGCTGATCAACGGTTTGCGCGAGCGGGGCTCGACAATCTTTCTCACCACCCACAACATGGATGAAGCCGTGAAGCTCTGCGACCATGTAGCGCTGCTGCACAAAGGGGTAATTGTCGAACAGGGTGTTCCCAAAGAGATCTGCGAACGTCATAACGCCATCAAAACGGTGCCCGACCTTGAAGCCGTGTTCTTCAAGCTGACCGGCGCCGAACTGGAATGAATCGAGACTACCATGAGAAGCGCAAAAGCCATCTTTATCAGACAGGCAACCGATCTGTTCAAAAACCGACTGGTGATGGTTCAGTACATCATCTTTCCGGTTGTAGCCTTTATCTTCACAGAAATGGTGGCGAAAGCCGACGAAAGCATCCCAGACTACATGTTCGTCTCGATGTTCGCAGCCATTTTCGCTGGCATGACCCTGGTGGCTACCACCGCCGGAGTCATCGCCGAAGACCGCGAGAATAAAAGCCTGCGCTTCCTGATCATGGCTGGCGTCAAACCGCATGAGTACCTGCTCGGCATCGGTGGAGTCATTCTCGCAGCCAGTTTCCTGGTCTCGCTTGCGTTTGCACTGATGGGCGGCTTCTCAGCAGCCAACTTCGCCAGGTTCCTGACCATCATGATGCTCAGTTCAACAGCGTCGATTCTGCTCGGTGCCAGTATCGGCATGCTGGTCAGAAATCAGCAGGCAGCAACAGCAATCGGAATGCCAGTAGCCATGATTCTTGGCTTCGGCCCGATGCTGGCTATGTTCAATACCACTGTGGAGAAGATCTTCAGTTTCTTTTATACCCAACAATTAAACGTAGTAGCAAACGATTTCACAGTTGACCTCACCAAACCGATTACTATCGTTTTGGTAAATATCGCCTTCCTGCTTGTCCTGTTCACAGTCGCCTACCGCAAAAAGGGCTTGAGCGCCTGAGGAATGCGAGCCGTATGCTGGTTATCCAAGGCGCTGGTACCACAAGCGAAAACAGCTCATATCTTCCTATTCGTCGATGATATGAATGCAGTCAACCGCCTCTTGCTCGCAAAGCTGGATGAGTTTTTTATCAAGGGTAACCAAAGTAGCCCGATAACGCTGCGC
>WQXZ01000036.1 GCA_009781525.1 Coriobacteriia bacterium
GAAAAGCATCAAGCCCTTCCTCTGGAAGAATACAGATGAACTCGTCTCCAGACAGTCGATAGAAGCCTCCGTGGTTCCCGATGCGGGTTTTAATTTCATGTGCGAAAAACGCAAGGTACTTATCCCCAGTCAAATGGCCAAAGCGGTCGTTGATTGTCTTGAAGTCGAGCAGATCAAAGAAAATCAGATGAAAAGGCATAAGTCTTGAAATCAGGTCTTCTGCGTCCTTTGTTAAAATGACTCGCGTTCGAAGCTGTGTCAGTTCGTCTCTATAGGCAATGCTTTCCAGGTCTTCAATAGTCTTTACGCTGTTAACCTGCAGGTAGATATACCAGAAACAAGAAAGGATAAGGGCGGAGAGTGTGATTAGTGTGAGAATCTTGAATATGTGTATTTCAGGGTATCCAAATGATAGATTCAGGATAAAAACCAGCCAGAGCCAGCCCATTGTCATCCACATGAACAGGATTGCTTCTCTGTCTCCGATGTTTTCGATTAGAATTACAAACCTTGATTGAAGTAAGCGATAGAAAGCTCGAAAGCTGATCAGATAGAAAAGCGTTTGGAATAGCAGTACCGTTACTGTGATACTCCATCCCGTAATTATAATCATGTAGCCGAGTCTGACGCTTAAGACAAAGACGATAAAAGTGTAGACCCATGTAAAACAGGCAATTGTCAGAATCTTGACCAAAGGTACCCTATATAGAAGTACGATCGGAATAATAAACAGGAAACCGCTGAATATAAACAGGCCATTGCCGCCACCAAAATCGGGAGCGTGCGTCGAAATCACATAGGCAATGGTTATGAGGGCAAAAACAAATAACCCCATACTCACGTATGTCGAAAGCTTGCCATACTTGCGCTGGCTACACCGGTGTATCACGAACAGATTGACCAACAGCATCTCCATCGCTGTGACAACCATCAGTGCACGATCCATTTACCATGACCTTTCCGAAGTGTGCTGGCAGGCAAAACCAAGTTCCATCTGGAAGTGTAGCAAATAATGTGCTAAGGCGTATAGCAATATCCCATCGAGCAGCAGGACAATGAAAAAAGTGCTCATGCAAGTGTTTCAAATCTTCAACGCATCTTTATGGCAGTTAAGATTGTTTACATGTGACGGCTGCATCTTGTGCTCTTTGACGGTACAATACTCGACATGTTGAATGGCCGGCAATACAGATTGGACGAGCTAGAGCCGATTGTAGATGGTGATCCGCAGAGGTACATCTACGTCATGCTGCTCAAGTATCCCGACAGGTTCTCAAAGACTTTCCGCTTTTTCTCGCGTAACAAGTACAGTCACGCATCCATTGGCATCAGCGACTCCGATTTCACCTTCTACAGCTACGTGTTAAAAGGCTTCCGAATCGAGTTTCCCAGAAAGCACCCAACTTTCAAAACGCAGGAGATTCCCTGCGAGCTCTATCGCATCGAGGTCACGGAAGAAAAATACCAGGTGGCAAAAGCCGTACTTGAAGACCACGTTAAGCACTCCCACAACTGCAGGTTCAGTTACCTGGCTTTGTTGTTCTGCTATATGCGTATTAAACTTCCGCTTAAGGATCGTTATTTCTGCTCGGTATTCGTTACAGAAATTCTGGATAAGGTCAAAGCTGTGCCTCTGAAGAAGCACTATACCTTCTACCTGCCAGATGATTTCTTAACCATGGAAGGTCTGGAGCATGTCTACTCTGGCCACCTTAGCCAGCTGGTAAATCCCCCAACACCATCAAAACTCTCTTTTGCCTGAATCCATAGTAACGAAAAACGTGATTTTCGTTACTATAACTAGCGATGCAGCGCTATAGTAACGAAAACGTTAGTATGGAGTGAAGGGAAGAGCTATGGCTAGCAACAGAGCTGGTAGATATGTAATGAGCCTAGATGGATACAAAGCCTATGTTCCAGAAGCGCTCCCTCCGAACCCCCCTATTGTTCTAAGTGACGAACTGGTCACGTTACTGTCATCGGCAGATCGCAAACTTGGTCGCCTTGATGGAGTTACACAGGTTCTGCCTAATCCAGATCTCTTTGTTGCAATGTTCGTAAACAAGGAGGCACTGATCAGCTCTCAAATTGAAGGTACCCAAGCGTCTTTAGTTGACGTGCTAGGAGCAGCAAAGGAAAAGCAAGCATCAAATAATGATGCTTTTGAGGTTGTGAACTACATTGAAGCAATGAACTATGCACTTAAACGGCTTGGCAGCTTTCCACTGAGCCTAAGATTAATCAAAGAGGTACATTCAATTCTGCTGAGAAGCGGCAGGGGAAGCAATCTGGAAGCAGGTGAATTCAGAGCTTCACAAAACTGGATAGGTAGCCCTGGAAGTACATTGGCAAATGCAGATTTTGTACCTCCAACTGTCGACGACATGATGCCAGCACTGTATTCGCTAGAAGAGTACCTTCACAAAGAAAATGGATTGCCACCACTTGTAAAAATTGCGCTGATACATGCACAGTTTGAGACCATCCATCCCTTTCTTGATGGTAATGGAAGAATGGGTAGACTCTTAATAACTTTTTGGTTATGCCAACAAAACGTCATATCAAAGCCTTTGCTCTACCTCAGCCATTACTTTAAACAGAATAGGGAGGCGTACTATCAGAGACTGACAGACATTCGATTTGATGGTGCTTGGGAAGAGTGGGTGGCTTTTTTCCTCAAAGGTGTTATTACTGTTTCGGAAGAGGCGGTTGTGACCGCAAAAAGAATATTGGATCTCAAAGAAAGCGGGCAGCAGGTTCTTTCGTCAAGCATTCGTAATAACGGCAATCACCTTCGTCTTTACGAAAGCCTATTCCAGGATCCATTGATTACTAGATCAGAAGTTATAAGCATGCTCGACGTTACGGCTCCAACTGCTACGAGAATAATCAACAGCATGGTTGACCTCGGAATACTTACAGACTTGAACCCCGAGAGAAGAAGAAACAAGCAATACCTATTCGATGATTACTTGAACATACTCACTGATGGAATCGAATCAGACTAACGTCAGACTAAATTGCACGACTCTGACTCTGTTGACACCATTACAGTTGTGATAAAATTCCATTTCGCTCCTTAATGATTCGGAGCGCGAGATCGTGTGGGGCATTAGCTCAGCTGGGAGAGCGGCTGGCTGGCAGCCAGTAGGTCAGGGGTTCAAGTCCCCTATGCTCCACCAATTTCCCTGGCGACACCTTAGGTGCCATCAGGGAAATTGCTTTATAGGAGACTTGAACCCGGGAGGATACCAAAATCACTACCAGATGATGTTTCATGTTGTTTTAAAAAAGATAGCTTATCCCAATAGCCTCTTTGAAATATAATTTTGTCGTTGATGATTTTGAAAAACCCACAACCACGCAATCCTAATGGATCGCGCCATTCCATAATTGCCCAATCTCCATCTTCGAATATATTTTCTACAATGCAAACCATCTTGGATGCGTTGAATTCATCCTGAAACATTTTTCTGATTGATTGCTTTCCCTGAACCGGCTCGTTGGCAACCTGATGGTTTACTGCGTCATCATCGTATAGACTCACTATTGCTTCAACGTCAGCGGTATTAAATGCATCTATCCATTTCAATAAAATATCTTTTGGTTTCATCAATGTCCTCCACGGCTCTTTGCCAGCTTTATTCTTCGAGCTTAAAGAAGGTGAGGGTGCTCGAGGTGACTTTTCTTTTTGAGAAGGCAATCGCGGTGTCTTCGATAGCTGTGACGCTTGCGACAACACAGGCGATTGCTGCAGGAATGCCTAGTCCAATAACAGAAAACTGAACTATCGGTATTATTAAAACTATAAGCAAGCCACTTACTTTATCTAGATAAGTATGAGCGACGACCCCTGAGTGTCTTATGACACTGACTATTCCCGACGCTATCTTTACTACTGCGATCACAGATATCCAGACAATAAGCCATGTCGGCATATTAAAGCATCTGAACATTGTGATGAGGATAACAATGACAAAGGCAAAATCACCATATGTGTCCAGCATGGAGCCCTGCGTGCTTACAACATTTAGTTTTCTAGCAATGATTCCATCGACCAGATCAGACACAATGCAGTAAGCATAGACGACATAGTAGGGAGCTGACAGCGGCGCAACCATCAGCAACACCACAGAAAAGACTATTCGTGATGCAGAAAGAGCATTAGGTAGTTTTTTGATGTCTATAGCTGCACCAGCCTTCCGCCTGTTTCTTTCTGACTCTGCTTTGAGATAATTATGATGCTTTTAGAGTTAGTAAGTACTATAAACATGCATTCAGAATCGTCAATACTAAATATAAGGTCACTACATCACATACCTAATGTGTTAAGATTCTGGCTAATCAGATAGCCGGAATGCAAGATATGATGCTGAAGGTTAAATCTGGGCGGAATATGAACAAGAGATAATGGAGCAATCCGCCTGAGAAGAGAGAGTAGCGAGGGTCATAGGATGAAAAGAGCACAGAGCAGGTTTTTATCCACATTGGTTGTTTTGGTTTTGGCTTTTGGAAGCATTGGTGTGATGGCTTTTGCCGACGATATTGGTGAAACGGCAGGAGGAATTGAGGTATTGGCAGTTCCGGACTATGTACTGTTAACTGCCTATGACATCGAGTCGTTTTCGGCATTGGCTGACGTGGAGTTCAGCTATCCCGATGGGGATCTTCGGGAAACGATGATCTATTTTCTAGTCTGGGATAAAAGCTCTACAGAGACAATGCCCACATCAATAGCGGAGGTAATTGCACCGCCTGCAGATGGAACCGTCTACCATGCTGCAATGGGTCCGTTTACGCCAGATGCCTCGCCTTACATTGCAACATTTACTGCAATAGACATGTTGCCGGGAAACGACTATCGGTTCTTGGCAGCGGTGATTGATGTTGCAACTGATGATGCAAGAATGGACTGGACAGACGTTACAACGTCTACAGATCCACTGTTTTCACTCGTCAGCGTGGCAGGGCAGGCTATTACGCCTACCGCTGGAATCGGCTTCCTGAGCGATCCCTTTATTGCAAGCATAACCGTACCCAATAGCAAGAGTACTCTTACTTTAACTGATATCGTACTTAATGGTGCTGACCTATGGGCAATAGCTGACGAGGATGGATTTGTTCTCATTTGTGATGGATCGCTTGGCAACGCCATCCCGCTCCAGGTAGGGGCAAACGAGTTTTTGATTATTATCGAGAATTCGTTCTTTGAATCCGGGCTGGATTATTTCTACATTGTCACCATCAATCGTGAAGCTCCCGTTGAAACACCACGTACCGGTGACAGCACGGGCTTGCTGATTAGCTGGGTTGCCTTGCTAGCCTATGCAGGCGGAATGACCAGCCTTCTTTACAGAAGCGTCAAGCGCAGGAAGAGCCTCGCATAGAGAATTGAAGCCTGCTCGTGCAGTTGCTACTGGCAGCCAGAGCAACAGTAAAACGCATTTTGAACTCCCTGGTGGCACCAAAGGTGCTGCCGGGGAGTTTACTTGCAGATCTTCACAGCGCTATTCGGTTGCGGCAATGAACTCTCTTGCCCAGTTTCTATCGATGATCTCGCATCCTCCTGAAGAGAACCTGCCGTAGCTTTCACGCATGTTATTAACAATTCCCAGATATGTTGTTCTTGAGAAATGGCATAAGGTCTGTTGCCCATTGTTGAATAAGGTAACAAACATGGGACGCCCTGAAGAGAAGTCAAAAAGGATATCTGCAATTCCCCCACCGTTTACCTCGGAATCAAATTGTTCAAAAAGATCCTGCTTCATTATCTCAATGGCTCTGTCATCAAAACCATTATCAAAGATCCGGATCTTCTCAGCCAGTTCCACAGGATTGAACACCGCTCTGAACCGGTAGTCTCTTCCGACTAAAGACATGTCAGACGAGAATGCCTGAATAGACAGGAAAAGGTTGCTGATATCACTGAGCGTCCTGGAAAGATCGCCTTCGTTTTCTGGGAATACCATATTCACCATGTATGAATTACTCATATTGTGATAGAGCAGAGGAAAGAGCAGTTTGGTAGAGCTGCCGCATTTCTCGCAAGTGAAAACAAACAGGCTGAAGTCAAGAACCTTACCTTTCATATCGGGGTCAAGGGCAACATTAATACTCTCCCAAATTCGCACACTGTTACTTGCGCTGCATTCAGGGCATGAAACAGTTTCAGAGAAAAAGCGCGACATAGATCAAAACCTCATTTCACAATAGCATTAGTGCATATATTGACATTTTATTCGATAGCTGAAGCGTATGCTGTACGCATTACTGGACACTCGCCGCGGTGAGTCGCACTCGCACCCAGCCTACAGAAAGCTATATGCCACACCGCAAAGTATCCGAAACCATGAAACAGATGGCCTATCTTATGAAGATAATGATAGACTGGTGCGAGCAGTTAACGATTTTTATGTGAGCAAAGGAGTGTCTATGCCAGCCTACACATCTATCAAGTGGTACAGAAATGCAGAAGAGAGAAACCGAATAATCGAGAGAATTCTTCTGCTTCGCGAAGTTTTAGATCAGCAGATTCCAACAAAGACAGCTACAGACACTCTGTTGCTTGCCACATGGAACATCCGTGAGTTCAGCGACAATCGTCGAAATGAGAGCCTGCACTACATGGCTGAGATCATCAGTCGTTTTGACCTGGTAGCGATTCAAGAGGTTGCTTCCAATATGAACGGTCTGAAAAAACTAGTCTCCCTGCTTGGCCATAACTGGGACTACGTTGTCACTGACAGCACAACCGGCAAAGCCGGCGGCGGAGAGCGGATGGCATTTGTCTATGACAAGTGCAAGGTTTTCTTCAGAAACATGGCTGGCGAGATAGTGTTGCCAGACAGCAAGCTAATAAACGAAAAGCTCCAGTTTGCCAGAACACCCTTTACCGTTGCTTTTCAGGCAAGCTGGTTCAGGTTTATCTTGACAACTGTGCATATCTACTACGGCACAAAGGGGGACGAGGATCCACGACGGGTAGCTGAGATAGAGACAATCGCAAAATTCCTCAACGATCGCACAAAGAAGGAAGACCTGAGCTATATTCTTCTTGGCGACTTCAATATCGCTAATACCAACCAGGCAACCATGAAGGCCCTTGAGAAAAATGGCTTTTATATTCCAGAAGCAATTCGTGAGCATCCATCAGATCTTGGTAACACAAAGCACTACGACCAGATTGCTTTTAGACTAAAACTGGATAAGGACATGACGGTTTTCTCTGAGTCTGATCAGCGCGCAGGCACCTTCAATTTTGCTGATTATGTTTATACGCTAGATGACCTGGATATCTATCGTGAGTATTTTGACAAGAAACACACTGAGGGCAAAACTGAAAAGCAGATCAGCAACTACTACAAGAAGTGGCGAACCTTTGAAATGTCAGATCACCTACCGCTTTGGATCGAGCTTAGGGTGGACTTCAGCAACCAATATCTTGAAAGCATAGCTGCGAATCCTCCGGTTAGGCGGAGCAGCACTTCTTGAGAGGAGAACAGAACATGCTTAGTAAAAAGGAGAACTTCCTAAGGCTGGCTCGCAAAGAAGAGACTGATGGCATACCTATCTACAACATGATGTGGAGTTTCATCTATCCAGCGATCTACGAAGAGAGCACAGGCCCCGAGCGAGTCGGACTCGACTACTTCGGTGTTGAGTGGTACAAGGGAGACAACCCGACCGGCGCATCACTGCCCAAGCCAGGGTCATTCATCTTGGATGACATCACCAAATGGCGGGATGTGATCAAGGTTCCAGACTTCGTCACCGATGTTGACTGGGCATCCATGGCCAAGGAAGCCAAAGACAAGTGGAACCCCGAGAACCCCTTGGGCGGCATGACAGGCCCAAGCGTCGGTTTCTTCCAGGCTCTGATGTCCTTCATGGGCTTTGATGAAGGCCTGATAGCCATGTACGAAGAACCCGATGAGGTAAAAGCCCTGATGGAGTACCTGGCAGACTGGGCTGTACAGATGACTAAGCTCTACATCCACCACTACAAGCCAGACTTCGGCTGGCTCTGCGACGACATCGCTCACGAGTACAACACGTTCATCTCACTTGGCCAGCTCCAGGAGCTGATTGCTCCAGCCTGGGCGCGCTACTACGAAACCTGGCTTAATGCCGGACTCCCCGTCGGTATGCATAACTGCGGCTTCTTTGAACCATTCGTCGGCGCACTGATCGACACCGGCGCCACCTTCTGGGACGCAGTGCAGTCATCGAACGATGTCACACGTATCAAGGCGAGCTACAGCAACAATATGGCGCTCTGCATGTCTCCCGAAATGCGCTTCCTGAAAGAAGAAGACATCACTGAAGATCAAGTTCGCCAGGAGTTCAGAGAGTGGCTTGACATCGCTGCACCTGGCGGTGGATTTGCAATTGGAGAGGGTCTTGCTTACCCACCCGCAGAGCCAAGACCCGGTCAGTCTGAGCTGATGTTCAATCGCAGCCAGTGGATTGCCGACGAGTTTGCGCAACGCCGCTACGGCTACTATTCCTAACGCAAGCACCTGGTACAAGAGGCTTTCGAGACTGGGGATAAAACCACCATCGGGCAACAGTGTATTCATTCCTGTAGAAGCTTTATCGAAAAAGGATCGCGCTACATTAGTAGCGCGATCCTTAGAGTTGCAGATACCTCAGAGTTACATGACCAGAAGAGCGATTTTCTCCCCAGTTTTGTCTGATTGGTTAGCTCGAGGATGACGAGGTAGCAGCGGCAGCAGCAGCACGTTCATCAGCTGCCTTCTGGTTCATTTCGGCGTATTCTTTTGCCTGCTGGTCGGTGATTCTGTATGCGAATAGGTAAACCAATCCTGCCAGGGCCGACATCAACGCAGGCGCTAGGCCGATGAACATACACAGTGTTCGGGTATTCTCGAAGGTTCTTTCAACCGGGTCGTATCCGGAGTATGACAGGATAATCGCTGCGACGGGGGTGCCAATAACCGCACCAAGTCTAGCGGTCATGTTAGACAGCGACATTACGAACGACCGAACGTCTTTGCCAGTCTTGTACAGCTGGTATTCAGCAGCGTCAAGGTAGAGGTTGATTCCCCAGGCGAGAAGAATCGCCTGAGAGAAGGTTACGCATGAAACCAGGATAACCTTGATGACGAAATTACCATCGGTGAAGAAAGCGATTAAAACATTTAACCCGCTGACCAAAAACGATGATATTACTGCCGATTTTTTCTTGCCCAGCTTTCGCGAAACAGGAATCATGAAAGTAGCTGCAGCAATACCGATACCCATCGATATTGTTCCAGACACCGCCAGCAGATCCCAGTTGCCGACAGAGTATCTGAAGTAGTAAGTATTCAGTGGGCCGATTGCCTGGGTACCGATCTGGGTCAGGATCGCAGCAAGAAATACAACCAGGAAGGTCGGATTCTTCAGGGTGTCGATATACATCTCTGTAACCTTAACATTGGTGACAGCGCTTGCCCTGAAGTCAGGGTTATATGTGTCGTATTCTTTGGTTGCAATGAAAAGCAGAATGCCTGGAGTGATCAGGATAATCATGTAAATCGTATTTAGGATGAAGTATCCATTCATTCCACTCTCACCGGTTATCCGGATGATTGGGGCAGTGACCAGTGCGGTCACAACACCACCGACCCTACCACCGATAGCAGCCTTAGAAGTAATAGACAGACGGTTATCTGCGCTTGCTCCTGCAACCTTGGCGATGAGGCCATTTCTTGCGGTTTGCATTGATGACCAGGCAAAACCGGCGGTTGTGTACATAGCGCCGATCAGAAATGCTGTTGTCCCCTCAGCCATATGAAAACCGTAGAACACGATGGAATAGCATATAGTGATAATCCAGGGGCAAACAAGAATGAAGGGTCTGAATTGCCCTAACTTGGTCATTGTCTTCTGAACAACAGGCCCTGTTACTATTGTTCCTACATAGTCACCTATCGTGCATGCCGACAGGATTACTGCAAGGGTAGCTAAAGAGATACCCATGAAGTCTGTCACAAAGAATGAGAGATACTGAAGGATCAGTACCGTTCCAAAACTCTGTGAGAACTGCGAAAAAGTGAAAAAATACGGGAGCGATTTTTTCATTTCTAGTTGTTCACTCATCCCTCTCTCCTTTTTATTGTCGTCTTTCGTCAAACTCGTTCAGCGTTTACATGACCTTAATAATTACCTTACGACTTCACAAAGAGATGGCGATTATGGCTGTTACTATCCTCTTTTATTCTCAGAAAACAATATAGCGACTAACACACCACTCTCCAGGCTCCCCTAAAATACAAGTATTCTGCCCTCCAATACAATAAATATAACTGCTCTAAGCGCAATATTAAGTAAAAGAATGTATTTGTCAACCTAGTTTAGACAATGAATCTATTAACGCTGAGAATGCAATAACAGGCAGCGCAATGAAACTGCGGTCTGCTCTGCGAATGGCGAGGGAAGTACGAGGGTATGCTTGATGCATGCATAGCACGCGGGAGCCGCACGCCACAAAGAAGAGACCCACCCATACGGGCAGGCCAAACAAAGAAGAGGCTCACCCATACGGGCAGGCCAAACAAAGAAGGCCCACCCATACGGGCAGGCCTCCTTCTTTTGTTATGTAGTAAACGAACAGCTGATGGTATCTGACACAACGGCTATGCTGCGTCAGCTGCTGCTGCTGCGGCTGCTGCTCGTTCCGCTGCCGCTGCGGCATTGGCCTCAGCGTATTCCCTGGCCTGTTCATCTGTCATCCGATAGAAGAACAGGTAGATAAAGCCTGTGATCGTGGACATACAGGCCGGTGCAAGACCGATGAACATGACTAGTGTCCTCGTGCTCTCCATCGAACCGACTCCATCGACGACCTGGTAACCGCACTTGGACAGGATGAACGCTGCCAGTGGCGTACCGATGACCGCTGCCAGTCTGGCTGTCATATTCGACATCGACATGACGAAGGCCTTCTGATCCTTGCCGGTCTTGTACTGCTGGTACTCAGCTACATCGAGGTAGAGGTTGATGCCCCAGGCTGCCATGATAGCGCCGGTGAAGGACGCGCATGATGCCAAGACGACCTTCCAGACGAAGCTTCCGTCTGTCAGGAAGGCGACTAAGACATTCAAGCCGGCACCCGCGAATGAAGAGAACACGGCTGACTTCTTCTTACCGAGTTTCTTAGACACCGGAATCATGATGGTGGCAGCTGCGATACCGATACCCATCGAGATGGTCTGGGAAAGTGCTAACAGATCCCAGTTACCGATCGAGTATCTCCAGTAGTAGGTGTTCAGTGGGGATACTGCCTGCATGCCGAGACCGGATACGATGGCTGCGAAGAAGATAGCCAAGAACTTGGTGTTCTTGATCGTATCGAGGTACATCTCAGAGACCTTGACGTTGGTCGCGGACTGAGGAGCCTTGAAGTTCGGATCATAGACATCGTATTCCTTAGTGGTCAGGAATAAGATCATGTAGGGGATGATGACGATGATGCCGTAGATCACTGTCAGGATGAAGTAGCCGTTGACACCACCAGCGGTGGTCCTTTGCAGGATCGGAGCGGTGATCATCGAGACGACGACACCACCGATACGTCCGGCCAGAGCTGACTTGGAGGTGATCGACAGACGGTTGTCGGCACTGGAGCCGGCGACCTTTGCCATCAGACCGTTCCTTGCAGCTGTCATCGAGGACCAGCCGAAACCGGTCATTGTGTACATGCTACCGATCAGGATGGCCTGACCGACATCGGAGCCTCTGAAGCCCCAGAATACCATCATGTAGCCGCCGACGATGACGAACGGCATGATGAGTATGTAGGGTCTGTACTGACCCATCTTGGTATTGGTCTTCTGAACCAGTGGACCGGTCACGAAGGTGCAGACATAGTCACCAATCGTACAGATCGACAGTACGAGGGCCAGTGTCGCAAGCGACATGCCCATGTACTCGGTTACGAAGAATGACAGATACCCTAAGATCAGTGTGGTACCGAAACTACCGACACCACTCTGGTAGGCGAATATCCAAGGTAAATGTTTCTTCATTTCTTTTTGTTCAGCCATTA
>WQXZ01000037.1 GCA_009781525.1 Coriobacteriia bacterium
CACATAGACACCCTTTACCTCGTTTAGCCGATTGTCGTCGGTAAAGAAGTTTGGCAAGAACGGTTTGTCTTTGTAGTGGTTCTGCAGAGCGCGCTTGGCGTCTTCTTTGGTCAGCTTGAACGGTATTACAACGTCTGGCTTCAAGGTTCCTGAAAAACGCTCTGTTATGACAATCGGGTTACCGCAATAAGGGCAGCTGGTTGAACTCATCGTCGAATCAGCGACAATAGCTCCTGCGCAGGTCTTGCAGGTGAAAACATGCATGTCATCCTGCTCACCTGCTTCCCAGGTTTGGCTGGGCATTATCCAGTCGGTACGCGGAGTGGGAGGTGGATACGAGCCAGCTGCGGCTGCTGCGCCTACGGCTCCGGCGGCTCCAGCGGCTACTTGCGCCGCTGCCTCGGCTGCCTGCGCTGCGGAGGCGTTGATTGCATCGTCGAGTGACGCAAGAGACTCAACAGTGTACGATGAATCGCAAAACGGGCATATCATGGTCTGGGTTGTGCTGCTGAACTCTAGTCGCCCAGCACAGCTCGGACATTTGTAAGTAATCGTTGACATGGTGAGCATGATACCAGATAGAGTGATAGCCAACTACTTCTGTGCGTAAAATCCCATTTTGAGGCTGGATCGTGGCGCATTATCAGCACAGTGCCCGTATGAGGTGAACGCCATGCGCGGGAAGAACCGGAAGAACGCAGGAGTACGCTGGAGTACGCTCTGACTATCACGAGCCTTTCGAGGAACCATATTCGTAGCAGATTTTTGCGTTTTAGTACAATATTTTGGTCATTTTGGGCTGTATTTTGATTGAGCACAGTGACAATAGCTAATATATTAGCTTATAGTGACTGTTTGAAGGACAATACTTGTACTAAACCGCAAAAATCTGCTACGACTTCATTGGGATGGTTACTGTAGCGTTTACCGTTTCTGTATCCGTATCACCCCGTTTCGCATGCTCTGCTCCGATTCCCCCGATTCCGCACCCTCGAGGCAACAGCAGAACCCATTAAACAGATGCCAGCACAAAAATAAAAACCTCCTCAAAAGCCTCCCGGATTTCAGTTTCATTTCAGTTTCAAGTTTTACAATGCCTCGTAAGCAGGCAGAACTGTTAACAGAAATCGCGAAAAGAATGGAGTGTGAAATGATCCCTCTGAAACCATTGGCAAGGATACTCTTGCCGATTCTTTCGATATTCATCGTGATGACAGTGTTCATTCTTTTTATATCGTGAGCCTAGCAAAGCCAGTCTGAGATCGTGCAGCACTAATTCTAATAGCGGTCATGCCTAAGACTACTTTGTGAATAGCGAATAATAAACCGTTGACCTTTTAATGGTCTACGAGCTAGGAGGTGAGAATAGTGAAGAAGTTGATAATCTCAGACTGCGAAGAGCGCTTCAACTTTGATTATTTGTGTTTTTGAGGAGAAAAAGGCAGCCAGGTGATAAGACGCTTGTCAATCACCTGGCAAGACAAAACAAATCATACATTAGGTAAGTTTCGAAAAGGTTGTATGGAATCTTAAAGCTTCAGAAACACAGAATAAAAGGAGGTCTGAATGAAACCCTTACGAAAAACAAAATCTCTATTATTTGTCACTCTACTTGTATCAATCTTTCTTGGTGCAACAATTGGTGCTTTTGCCGGTACCTCATCTGGGTCGTCAATAACCGTCTATTCTGCAAATAGCACGTACAGTTGTTATTCGACAATAGATACATCATCTTCACTGGCAAAAGCTTCGACATCAGGTAGAAACATCGGGCCTGTTGCTCCAGTTGGTGATATTGGTATTTGTGCAAGACTCTACAGGGATAGTGGCAGTCTTTATGGCCAGTCCAGCCTTGTCTACAATTCCTACGATATCAACAATGGTTCAACTTATTCATATTCCTACTCATATTCGGGTGCAGCATCCGGCTCAAAATGGTACAGCTATGGCATTGTATATACGATGTTTCCTAATCCACCGGCAACCGCTAAGTACCCTCCAAATTCGGGAACAATACCTGTGCCGTAATCGGCAATGAAATGAAAGGAGTCTAACAATGAAGAAAGCTCGAACGGGTACAAAAAAGGTGTTGGCATTTGTCTCGATTATCGTTCTATCGGCAATTCTTGCAGTCTGGTTCACAACGAGAACCACACCCGCCCAGGCTGGAGACACCCAAAGCCAGTATGCTGTCAACGAAAGCGGACAGACCTATGGATCAGCCGCACATGCACAGTCAATAGAGGCTGAGCCGGACCTGATATTGGTAGAGTCTACCAACGGACTCGAAGGATATGTCCTGAAAACCGACCTCTATGATGCGATGGGGATTGCCACGAGCTCTGAGCATGCCGCAGAGATGATGAACCGAAAAGCCGAAAAGGCAACTGATGCCTTCATTGCCTCAATTCTTGAGCAGACAGGTATTGACCTTGGGGATAAGAACGAGATCGTCTTCACCTACATCCAACTTAACTCCGGACTGTTCGGTACCTACAGCGACCTGCCAGAGGGTGTCACAGTATCTATCAGCGATTTTCTCCCTGATGGTATCAGCGAAGACATTGTGCTCAATGCCTTAGAGGATGCCAGGGTCGTCAACCAGATATCGATCCCGGTCTATGAGTCTGATGGTAGAACCATCATCGGAGAGTTCATTATCGGCTAGGTTAACAGCGCTACGCTTGCTCGGCTCGAATACAGCTTCATCCAGCGGTGGTTTCAACGGAAGCCACGCTGCTGGTTTATGCAGAAGCCGTTGCGCTCCTATATCTCAGCCAGCTCGGCAATACTGATGCCGTTTACGTAGCTGTCTATTGTATTGCGCAGACCACCCCAAAAGCGTGAGCTGGTGCAATCTTCATGCAGTGGACAATCTGGCTCGTCTTCTGCGAGACAGGCAATGGGCAGAAATTCGCCTTCAGCGGCGCGGATTACCTCACCTGCACTGATTTCATCAGCAGGCCTGGTAAGCAAGTAACCGCCTTGAGCTCCACGGATGCTGGTCACGCAACCAGCTGCACCGAGCGTCTTAGCCAGCTGCTCAAGATACTTGATAGAGATGCCCTGGCGCCGCGAAGCCTCTTTTAAGGATACCGGTCCAGAGTCTTCATTCTGGGCGATATCTACCATCAGCCGAAGTGAGTAGCGAGCTTTTGTAGATGTTTTCATAGCATTAATCCTAATACTCTTCTTCGTCTTCGTCGTCTTCATGGATATCATGCTTCGGAGGCTCCAAGCCTTCGATCACAATACCTTCGCGTTCAGCATAATCCCAAAGTGCCGCATGTATTGCCTCTTCTGCCAAGAGTGAGCAGTGCACCTTTACCGCTGGCAAACCATCAAGCGCATCACAGACTGCCTGGTTAGTTACCTTCAGGGCATCGGTGATATGCTTACCGATAACCAACTCTGTTGCCATTGAGGATGTTGCCACCGCCGCAGCACAGCCGAAGGTTTTGAACTTAACATCGTGGATAAAACCATCGGCATCGATGTCAAGATAGATTCGCATGATATCGCCACATTGGGCGTTACCGACTGTACCTACACCGCTGGGATTCTCAAGCTCTCCCATATTACGAGGATTATTGAAGTGTTCCATTACCTTTTCTGAGTATGCCATCATTTCTCCCTTATCTAAACTCTCTGGTCGGTTAGCCTACTAGTACTGATGCTTTGCACCAATTGTGGCGACACGTTTACGGCTACTTAACTGCTGATATCGGCTTCTTGCCTTGTAGAAAATCTTCATAAAGTGGACTCATAGATCGTAATCGCTCGAGTACCTGCTTGATTGATTCGATGGTGTAGTCGATGTCATCAGTGGTCGTCTCGTCTCCAACTGTCAACCGAAGCGAACCGTGAGCAATCTCGTGTGGCAGCCCGATTGCTAGCAGCACGTGACTGGGATCAAGCGAGCCGGAGGCACAGGCTGAGCCGGTTGAAGCGATAATACCCAGCTGGTCAAGCGCCAGCAAGAGCGACTCACCTTCAACAAACTCAAAGCTGAAGTTGGCATTATTTGGCAGGCGCAAAGACCGATGACCGTTCAATCGGCTATAAGGTACCTCAGCCAGCACGCGCGCGATCAGATCATCGCGCAGCGCCAGATCGGCAGCCGCACGAGCATCGAGATTAGCCATTGCTATGTCAAGCGCTGCCGCCATACCTATAATGCCGGCAACATTCTCGGTGCCAGCCCGGCGCTTGTTTTCTTGTCCACCGCCATGTATGAACGACCTGGTTTTAATGCCCTTTCTAATGTATAGAAAACCTACACCTTTCGGGCCATGTAGTTTATGGGCAGCAGCGGACAACATGTCAATACCCATCAGAGCAACATCGATAGCGATGTGGCCCAGAACCTGAACCGCATCAGTGTGAAAGAGCGCTCCATGCTCATGAGCAATCGCTGCCAATTCAAAAATCGGCTGAATAGTGCCGATCTCATTGTTTGCCATCATCACCGAAACCAGTGTGGTATCTGGTCTGATAGCTGCCCGCAGATCATCGGGGCTTACCAGTCCATCAGCATCAACCGGAAGGTATGTGACCTCGTAGCCATTTTTCTCAAGCCATTCAGCTGTGTGTAAAATGGCGTGGTGCTCGATAGCGCTGGTTACCAGATGGCGCCCCTTGTCCGAGTAGGCTTCCATAGTTGCTTTCAGTGCCCAGTTATCAGCCTCTGAACCACTGCCAGTAAAGTAGATTTCTGTAGCATTAGCGTTGATATGAGCGGCAAGGCGCTCACGAGCATCGGTTATCGCATCTTTGGCTGTTGAGCCGATACTATAAAGTGAGCTAGGGTTACCGAACTGCTCAGTAAAATAAGGCAGCATGGCATCAAGCACCTCGGGAAGTACTGCAGTAGTTGCCGCGTTATCAAGGTATATCTGTTTTTGCATCAACAGTCCTCCAGACCAGGCTTCGTGTGTTGACAGTGTCTCAGCACACCTTCAGGTAGCTGAGATAGCAGTATAGAGTAATGCCGATTTATTTCCTAGCGAAATTCTAGGATTTTCTAAAATGTTGATTTGCTAGCAAACTACTGTCGTTTAAGCAACAGCTCCAAGTTTGATCGTGGTCAGTTTTCTAGCGTGCGGGTGCAGCACACACGCGTACCGCGCGCAGCCGCCCGAACACCTCGCTGCCAAACCGAAGGGAGTTGGTGGCAAAAAATCGCCCCCGTCGGTGTGCGTTGACGTACAATTCTCGAATTATCACTGGTTATGTTAAGCTACGAGTCCTTTTTTGTCTGATTAAGCCTGTTTTCAGCCCTAAACGCTGAGGATCGGCACCGACGGGGGCGATTTTTTGCCACCAACTCCCTTCGGTTTGGCAGCGAGGTGTTCGGGCGGCTGCGCGCGGTACGCGTGTGTGCTGCAGCTTTTACGGCTCTGGTGGTGGAGGTGGGGGTGGTGGCTCTTTGCCGACGAAGATCGTCACGGTCGAGTTTTTATCCACCTTTGTACCGACGTAGGGACTGCAGTCTAAAACCAAGCCTACATCGCTTGAGCTGGTTGTTTCGACATACTGTATGTCCACTCGTAGGTTCGCGCTGTTAAGAGCGTTGGTTGCGGAAGAGACTGACATGCCTATCACGTTGGGTACTGCTACTTTATCTGGTCCGTCAGAGACGGTCAGGTTGATTTTTGTACCTTTGGTCTGGGTTGTTCCTGAGGTTGGTGACTGCCGGATGACGTAGTCTTTTGGCACAGTGTCGCTGAACTCGCGAGTGACTGTGCCGACCTCGAAACCGCTATCAAACAGGATTCGCTCAGCATCGTTGATCTGCTCATTGACGACAGACGGAACCGTTGTTGATTCTTTGCCTTTGGATATCCAGAATTTGATCGTGGTACCTTCGTCAACCATGATGTTCGCTTCTGGACTCTGGCGGCAGATTCGTCCTGCGTCAACGGTGTCACTGAACTCTTCGCCCTCGTATGAGTACTTGAAGCCGCTCGATTCGATTAGCTCGGTAGCTTCTGACTGGGGCATATTCAGGATGCTCGGAACCTGCTTCTGACCGGGTGTTTCTGGGCCTTGGGATATGACAAGGTCGACAGCCGAGCCCTTATCCACAACTTCTCTTGATGACGGATTGGAGACAATGACCCTTCCAGCTTCGACCAGTTCGGAGTACTCGAGGGTGACCTGGCCTAGCTCAAGGTCGTTTTGCTGGAGCAATCGCTCGGCATCGTCTTGGTTCATGCCAACGACATTGGGTACTCTGACAGTGTCGGGGGAATCATCCTGCACCAGGTTCCAGACGATAAACGCTCCAAGGCCGATAACCAGCAGGCCTATCAGCACGCCGATAATGATTGCTGGCATGCGGTTTTTGCGGCGGTGCTCCTCGATCGAAGCGGCGAGGCTGTTGTTCAAGCTGGTGGTGCTTAGACCGGTGTTTGCGACCGGCATGATGGTGGTTCTGGCAATCTGGGCATCTTCGTCAGCTGACGCGGCTTGCCGGCTCGATTCTCTGGATGAGCTCCGTGGCGCCCCGCCGATTGCTCCACCACCGCTGGCTGCACCCTCGCTGGCTGCGTCGGCGCGTCTTTCTCCCCTGTTAATCGCGCGGCTTGAAGCGACCCCCATCACGGTGGTCTGCGCCTGCGAGTCAACGATGCCGCTGTCTATCGGCAGTCCTGTCAGGTAGTTATTCAGCGCCGTCTGCATCGTGGCGGCGGTTGGATAACGCTCGTCTGGGTTCTTTTCCATAGCTTTTAAGATGATGGCTTCAAGGTCCGGGTCGATGCTCGGATTGATCTCGCTGGGAGGCGTCGGCTCCTGGTTGACCTGCTTGAGAGCCACGGTTACAGCGTCGGTTCCCTCGAAAGGCAGCTGCCCGGTGACCGCTTCGTAAAGCACGATGCCAAGCGAGTAGAGGTCGGTCGCTGCTCCCAGCTCCTTGCCCTGCGCCTGCTCGGGCGACACGTAGTAGGCGGTGCCCAGGACACTGCCGGTCTGGGTCATGGCGCTGCCATTGGCGCGTGCGATACCGAAATCCATGACCTTGGCGTTGCCGTCAGGCTGAACCATGATGTTATGGGGTTTAATATCCCTGTGGATAATACCGTAGCCATGCGCCACCGAAAGAGCCGCGCAAACCTGTGAGGCGACCTCAGCCGCCTTATGCTGGTTCAATGCACCACGCTGATTGATTGCGGATTTAAGGTCGGTTCCGCGCACCAGCTCCATGACTATGTAGAATGTCTGGTCGGTTTCGTCGCGTCCCCAGTCATAGATATTAACAATGTATGGGCTCTGCAGGTTAGCGGCGGCTTGCGCCTCTTGCTTGAAACGAGCAGCAAAGGTCGGGTCTTGAGCGTACTGGGGAAGCATTACCTTGACAGCCACCGTGCGTCCGAGTACCTCGTCGGTTGCACGGTAGACTTCGGCCATTCCACCGATACCGATGCGCTCGATTATTCGATAACGGCCGCCGAAAACTCGATCAATCACTATGTGTCTCCTTAACCCTTCGTCCCTAGTCTGCTAATTATACCGTTTGGGTATAACGCGCCGCGATTGTGCGTTTAGCGTCGCAGCGAGTGTGCGCCAGCGTCATGCAGCGCTCGCCAGCCTGCGGTACCTGCCAGCCTGCGGCGCTCGCACCCGCGGCAATCGCGCTACCTGCACCACCCACAGCGCCCGCGTCGCGCTTACCGCCCATACGCCTCTACCAGCGCTTCGAAAACCTCGCGCGCATGGTAGGCTGCTGTGCCGGACGGTTGCTGCTCCAGCACTATTGCTACAACATAGCACTCACCATCAATCTCAATCCAGCCAATGAACCAGGAGTCCTCAACCAGGTTCGAGGTCTCGGCGGTTCCTGTCTTGCCATAAACCTGGTAGCCGTAGACGCGGGCATCCATACCGGTGCCTGCCTCTACCACCCCAAGCATTGCCTTGCGAATCTGGTCAGCGGTTTGAATGCTCATCACTCGCCCAAGCGACTGTGGAGCAGCCTGCGAAATCACAAAGCCCTCCGCGCTGGTCACCTGACGAACAACGTATGGACGCATCATCTCGCCATCGTTTGCAATGGTCGCTGCCACAAGAGCCATTTGCATAACGGTTACCTGCGGCCCGGCAGGGCTGCGATGTTCTCCCACCGGCTGGCCGACACCTGCCCAGGCAATCTCCCATTCAGTCATCTCGGATGGATCCGGCATCAGCGAGATGTTGATGTCAAAGTCAGTCGTCAACTGTCTGTTAAAACCGAATCGCTCAGCCGATCGCACCAACTGCCTGGCGCCCATCTGGCTGGCAACCTGCGCAAAAACCGTGTTCGACGAAAGCTCGAATGCCCGTTGCAGGGTCACATGCCCATAGTCGTTCAGGTGAAAGCTGGTAACATCCGCGCCACCGATCTCGATGCGCGGTGGAGAATCATAGCCGCTCTCCAAAGTGGCAACTCCACCATCCAGCGCAGCAAACAGTGTCACAACCTTAAATGTCGACCCGGGAGCATAAAGCGCCTGCGTAGCCCGGTTGTACAACTGGCTCGATCCGCCGCCCGCGCCGGTTCCATCGTCTCCCACCGACCCCAGAATCTGGTCGATTTCTGCAGGATCGAACCCTGGCGTAGAAGCCAAAGCAAGAACTTCTCCCGTGTTTGCGTCTAAGACCACTACTGCACCGCGAAGGTTTCCTAATGTGGCATCCGCTGCCCGCTGAATGCGCGAGTCAATGGTCAGAATCACGTCGTTTCCGGGCAAAGCCTGCCCGGACAGCGCCCCGAAAGCGGCGTTCCAGGTAGCGTAGCCGCGCCGCCCCGCCAATGTGTCGCCGTAGCGAGCCTCGATTCCAGCGGCACCATAGGTCGCGCTCTGGTACCCCACAATATGAGCAGCAGAATAACCTTGGGGATAATACCTCCGCCATCGACCTGTATTGTCTCGCTCTGAATATGCATAAACCACACCATCAGAGCTGATAATCGCCCCGCGCGGAGCGTTGGTGTTGCGCGCAATGGTGTGGGAGTTCATCGGGTCGGCTTGCAGGGCTTCCGCCTGAACGACCATGTACCAACTCAGGTTGACGATGCAGAGTGCGAACATGCAGGCCAGTGTCGCCATGAAAAAGGTCAGGCGTCTGCCCAATGTCAGACGACCGAGGATCCCACCTTCAAAACCAGGTACGCCGATCATCTCGGTTGCATGCCCTGTTCCACTGGCACCGGCGCGAAGCAATAGCCCGACAATAATAAAACTGGATAAAAGCGAAGAGCCACCCTGGCTGACAAAGGGCAGTGTCACGCCGGTCATCGGTATCAGACGTGTTGTGCCGCCGATAATAACGAAGGCTTGCAAGGTGATAGCAGCGGTCAGTCCCGCAGCTGTAAACGAGTCGACGTCGCTGCGGGCTCGGGCAGCAACGGTCAAACCGCGTACCGCGAACAGTAGAAATAACATTAGAATCGCGCTGGCTCCGAGCAGACCCATCTCTTCAGCAATAGCCACAAAAATGAAGTCCGAGGCGACCACCGGAATGAATTCGGGCATGCCGCGACCGATACCGGTACCAAACAAGCCGCCGTCTGCCAGCGAGTAAAGTGCCTGGATCAGCTGGTAACCTCCCCGGTAGCGATCGGCAAAGGGGTCGCGCCAAATGGATATTCTGAGCTGCACATGGCTGAACAGGTGATACGCAGCAAAGCATCCGATCAGTGCTAGAAGTACACCGGCTACGATGTAGACCAATCGCCCGGTTGATACATAGATCATAACCAAAAAGATGCCAAAGAATAACATCGCGCTACCCAGGTCACGCTCAAATACCAGGATCACCAGGCTGAGTATCCACATAATCAGTAATGGTGCTACAGCTCGCGGATCAGGAAAGTGAATACCAGCAACGCGACGAGATGCAGCTGAAAGCATCTCGCGGTTATCAGCCAGGTATCCTGCGAGAAAAATCACTACCAGTACCTTGGCGATCTCACCTGGTTGAAACGAGAACCCGAAGAAGGTCAACCAGATTCGCGAGCCATAGATCTCAGTGCCCACGAATGCCGGCAGAATCAGCAATATCAGTCCTGCAAGCATCATTGTGTATTTATAATCAGTCAATATGGATATATTTGGCACCAGAACCAGCACAGTGATCATGGCTGCAATAGATAGGAACAGCCACATGATCTGACGTGTAGCAAGCGAGGGCGCCAAGCGCATTACGAATGCAATGCCGATGCCAGATAACATGAAAACTATTGGCAGGATAGCTGAGTCAGCTGCTGGAGCCAGCCGTCGCAGCGCCAGATGCGCGATCAGAAACGCTGCCAACAAACCAACCGGCACCACGACGTTATTCAGTGTTAATGGTGAACCATCGGTGATGATTGCCATTGCATACAGCAATGCCAGAACCGGCGTAGCTGCAAGCATCAACGATAGTTCAGTTGCTCGCCTGGTCATCGCGGAGGCCTTTCGATCTGCTCGCGATATTGCTCAACAAGAGACTCGGCTTCTTCAAGGCTCTTAAGTTGGATTCCCTGATAAAGCCGGTCACTTATGTAAGGGTTCAGGTCATCGACTTCAATCTCAGTAACCGCAACTTTCCATTGCAGTCTGAACCCGAAGATATCACCAATCAAACCGCGGTAGATGACAACCTGGCCGTCTTCGGCTATCACATAGGCAGACCTTGAAGCGTAGATGTAAACACTGCTGGCTGCTGCTCCGAACAGAAGGAGTAACGCCAGCAAGAAGGCAATGATGCCGGTATGTCGTCTTTTGGTCGGCAGCTGCCAGTCGCGTGCCAGCCGGGTGGTTGGCCTGCCGTTGAGTTGGCTTTCGAGCATGCTGCTGCTTAGGCGGGTGCTACCGCCGGTGCCTGACCCGCTGTTGCTCCCACTCCCGCCGTTGCCCGGCGATCCGCTCCCGCCCTCCGAATCCCGCGACAATATAGAACCAAGCGACGCATACCACCGTTTCCGAGTCGGTGCGATTGTCATCACGTCTATCACCACTACTGTGGTGTTATCCAGCCCACCAGCCTTATTCGCAGCGCGAACCAATGCCGCAGCACACTGCTGAGCAGTGCGCTCTTCAACCATGATCTGCTCTATTCTTGGATCAGCCAGCAAACCATGCAGGCCGTCGGTACACAGCAGTAGTCGGTCGCCCTGCTGCAGGTATTCACGATACAGGTCAGGTTCAGTCTGCGTTTCAAAACCAAGCACCCGGGTAATCACCCCACGGCGAGGATGCTGTCTTGCCTCTTCTTCAGTGATCTTGCCAGAAGCCACCAACTCCTGAACATAGGAATGGTCGCGCGTCAGACGATGAAGTTGCTTCTCACGCAGCAGATAAGCCCTCGAATCGCCAACCTGCGCAATCAACAGCAGGTCATTATCAATCACAGCCGCAGTCAGCGTGGTACCCATACCAACGCGGCCAATCCCCTTTTCAGGTGCATCCATCACGCGCATATTAGCCTGAGCAACCAAAGCTGACAGGTTCTCCGGCTTGGATAGATCAATATGCGCGGTCTTTAAGGTCTCGATGGCCAGGTTCGAAGCTATCTCGCCTGCCTCGTGGCCACCCATTCCATCTGCCACTGCAAACAGCGATTCAGCAACAAGATGCGCGTCCTCGTTATTGGTGCGAACCCTGCCTATCGATGTTGTCGCGGCAACGTCCAATCGGCTGAAAGCCTTAGCTGACTTAAAGCCGAACCTATTCGCAAAATGTGCCGTCATGCTTTCTGCACCCTGAGCACAACGTCGCCGATCTGAACGCTGTCTCCATCACTCAGCTCACGCGGATCAGAGATCGGCCGCCCGTTAACCTTTGTGCCATTCGTCGACCCAAGATCCTCGACAATCAGACGTTCATCAATTGGAGAAAACCTCGCATGTCTACCAGAGACAAACTCCTGG
>WQXZ01000038.1 GCA_009781525.1 Coriobacteriia bacterium
GATAGGGCGCAGGTGTAAGTGCAGCAATGTATTCAGCCGAGCGCTACTAATAGGTCGAGCTCTTCATTTCTCATCTTCCTCTAATGTTTGTGATTGTGTCTGCTATTCAGCCGTCAAGGTACATTCTTGATAAGAGAATAGGTTCTGTGTGCGTGGCCATGGAGCAGAGGGTACACCCGACCCCATTCCGAACTCGGTAGTTAAGCTCTGCATCGCCGAAAGTACTGTGGTGTAGTCCATGGGAGGATAGGACGTTGCGCACACAGAGCCTATTTTTTTACTGAATGATTCCGCCTGCGACTTTTAACACTGTGCACATTAAAAAATCAAAGCGAAAACATATTTTGGCCAGTTGTTCTAATCAGGTTGACTGTTTGTAATAAAGGTATTGTAATCAGTTCAAATGACCCGACGGGAGGGTCTGTCGACTGCACAATATGCATTCTGTTGCCTGTTTTGTAGCTTTTTGTTAACTGCTGTGATGTGGTTTATGGGGTAGATGTGCAGTAAAGCCAAGTTAGTCATGTAATAACAGAAAGGACGGTAATCATGCCAACATTGAATCCAAAAGAGAACTTGTTGAGGTGTCTACATGGGCAGATTCCTGAGTATGTACCGCAGTATTCGTACTACGGACCTCTACCGGGTGTCGAAGGACCACCACCGAACATGAGCGTTGGTCTGCCACAGTTGCGTGGTGAAAGATCAGAAGGCGGCTTTAAGGATCTTTGGGGAGTCCCCTACACAGCAGTCGAAGAAGTTGGCGGCTTCTCATTACCTACACCGGATGAGTTCATTCTAGCTGACGTCACAAAGTGGCAGGATGTGGTAAAGATTCCGGATAGCGTCAAGGACGTTGACTGGAAAGCTGCAGCTGAAGCTGCTATGAAAGAGCTGCCCTATGACCGCGAAACAACATCGCTGTGGTACGGTCCTGGTGGCGGAACCTTCATGAATCTGATGAATATGATGGGCTTCACCGAAGGTCTGTCTGCTCTGTATGAAGAGCCGGATGCAGTCAAGGAGCTCTTACAGTTCTTCTTCGATTTCTATTATCCGATCGCTGAGCAGGTCTTTGACATCTTCCAACCTGATGTAATGTCACTGGGTGATGATGCTGCATCCGAGAACAACCCATTCATTTCACCCCTGATGTATCGTGAGTTTTTCGTACCCATCTATCGTGAATACACCAAGTTCGCAATCGAAAGAGGCATTCCAGTGAATATGCATCTTTGCGGGCGTGGCGAGGACTTCATTCCTGACCTGGTCAGAATCGGTGTCTGCAGCTGGGAACCAGTGCAGCTGAAGAATGACATCCTCGAGGTCAAAGCCAGATTCGGTCGCCAGATGGTCATCGGTGGAGGCTGGGAAGGCCGTGGCCGCCTGACCGAGCTGGATGTTACCGACGAGGAGATCCGTCAGTCAGTTCGCGACGCTTTTGATAAGTATGCTGTCGGTGGTGCATATATGTTCGCCGCTGCTTATACTCCCAGGAGCACCTCTGACACCTTGACTCCACACTGGAACGAAGTACTACAGAAAGAGGCCTGGGATTACGGCCAGACCTTCTACAAATAGGCTCTAGTGTGCCTGTTTGCTCCCCTGCATTTTCAGCAATAATGAGTCTGAATACGGGGTGTAAAAAATAAGCACTGTTTACATCAAATTCTGGGCGGTCGAAAGGCCGCCCAGTTGCGTTTATGGCTCAAACTCTGGTCTGATAGGCTCGCGGTAACGTTCACGAAGAGATGAAGGAATGTGTTTAGCGTGTTATCATTAATGTGTATAATTGGGTTCAATCGTGGGTATGCAGATGATTGTATGCGATAAAACTGTATCCATCGGCCATGTAGAATGCAGTAAATGGAGATAAAGGATGAGGACAACCATCAGAACAGGTGCAGCAATGAAAGCCTATATGGTAAGCATCAAGGTTCTCATGACAGCACTCTTAGTGCTGGTAGTACCACTGGGATTATTCGGCTGCAGAAATAGAAACGCGCCCTTGTCGGTAACCTACACAATAGATAGCTGGGACGATGTACAGATTGCTTTGGATAGAGCAAACAACGGTGATGTGATAAACCTGTCAAGCCTGTGGTCACCAGGGCTCCAGTACAGTCTTACTATTCCCTCAGACTTGGAGTTGACTCTGATAGGACATAATCACGTTGTTTTCTATGGGGTCTCTTTTTCTTGTGCCGGGCATAATACTGTTACGATTGAGAACCTGAGCATCGTTTCATTGAACAACCAAGAGCAGTCAGCGTTTCATTTTTCTGGAAAGCAAAACCAATTGATTTTCGCTGGTGTGAATATGATCAGTAACAGTAATAGTGCCGAGAAGTCAGGCTATGGAGCAGCTATCGGAGTTCCGGACGGATCAGAGCTGCTCATTACCGGTAAAGGAGCTTTGCGGCTTGCAGGTGCTAATGGTGCAGCCGGTATCGGTGGCGGCCAAGGCAAGGCAGGCGGAAACATCACCATAGACGCTCCCGATGGTTTGGTTGCAGTTAACTACGGTGGCGGCGGTGCTGGAATCGGCGGTGGTGCAAATGCTGCAGGAGGAAGCATAACAATCAATGATGGCCTGGTTCAGGTTCAGTCAGGTAGCGTGAACCTTCATGCTGGCAGTAGTATCAGCTCATCCGGTGACAGTTCAGAACGGCAAGGAGCTGCCATTGGAGGCGGCTATAAAGGTGCTGCTGGTAAAGTAAATATCAATGGAGGTCAGATTATCGTCACAGGAAACACCGAAGCTGCACTGATCGGTGGCGGTAGTAGTGGTGGTGCTGGCGGTGAAATCATTATCACCGGTGGGCTAATCACCGCAAGTAATTACGGTAATGGAACATGCCTTGGGGGTAGTCCGGGAGCCGCAGAAGCAAAGATCAAGATGTCAGGTGGATCAGTCTATGTTGTTGCGTCAGCTGCAGCAATAAATGGCATTTTCGATGACCTGCCTTTGGCGTATCGCTGGCAGACAAGCAACATGCCGATATTAGATGCTACAGAAATGAAATACTTCCCCGGTGATCCCTATCGCGGTAGTGCTACGTATCCATACATCATTATCGAAAGCAATGAGGTTTTGAGTGTTGCAGTGGCACCTCTTACTGCTGAGGTTCCGACCGGAGGTAGCAGAACCTTTACTGCTGGGGTTGTGGCAACAGGTGGGGCAACTACAGATGTCAGATGGAGTATCAGAGACAACACCAGCGCTCAAACCCAAATCGATGCTGAAGGTGTTTTAAACATTGCCAGCGATGAGACTGCTACGACTATTATCGTTGTCGCAACCTCTATTGCCTATAACGATAAAACCGGAGAAGCAACAGTGACTGTGGTTGCTACTGCGGTCGAGCCGTAAAGCTTGCGACGCAATCGACTGGTAAACCAATTATGAGAAGAGAAGCATACATGGTCAAAGCACGGAAGATAGGCTTACTGCTGTTAACAACGCTCTTGCTGGTCGGTACTTCGGTTGGGCTGGCAGGCTGCCGAAAATCTGGTCCGAAGACCCACGCTGTCAAGAAGTGGAGCGATGTTCAAAATACAATAAACAACGCTAAAAGTAATGACATAGTTGACCTGTCAGGACTTTCCACTCCCACTGAGCAACAGACTATCGAACTCCCATCCGGCATAAATCTTGTGATTAAAGGAAACTCTGATGTAGTTTTCGTCGGGGTAGCTGTGACCTGTCTTGGCGAGAATACTCTGACCATCGAAAACCTTAGGCTACTTGCCACTGAGAACCAACAGGACTCCACGATTAACTTCGTTAGCTATGGTAACCAGTTGGTTTTAGCTGGGGAAAACGAGGTGATTTACGCTCAGACTGCTGAGAAGAGTGGAGCTGGAGCAGCAATAGGTGTTCCTGAGGGCACAACCCTTACTATCAGTGGCATCGGCAAGTTGACTGCGGTAGGTGGAACCGGTGGTGCTGGCATTGGCGGTGGCTTTGAACAGGCAGCCGGAACCATCATTGTCAGAGAGGGCACTGTCGTTGCATATGGCGGCAGTGGAAGCGCCAACTCTGGTGGTGCAGGAGTCGGCGGAGGAGCTCGTGGTGGAGGCGGAAATACTACCATTAGTGGCGGCACGGTAACTGCTGTCGGCGGGAACGGGAGTGCAGGCTTCGGAAGAGGCGCTCAAGCTGAGGGCGATAGCGCTATCAGCATCAGCGCTGGTGAGGTAATAGCCATCAGTGGAGACAGCTCAGATGTCGGCGCAATAAACAGTCGCATCGAAGCATTGCCAGGTTTCTACTCATGGTGGGCTAGTGGTTCGAAGTCAATAATAGTAGCAGACGAAGGGCGTAGTTTTCCGGAAGACCCATTCTCCAATGCGTCGAATTATCACTACGTGCGCATCAGAAGTCGCTAGCGCAGAGTCGACCCAACCAGACATCCACAGCTTTGGATAAGCACTTAGGTCGGGAGTTTATCGGGCATTGCTACTCGGCTACTAACAAAACCTGAAGCAAGCATTTTCAATGATTATTGCTTATACTGTTACGCTGATGATTCTTGTTCATATTCGTGAATGATTAAAGAGGTGCAATAAAATGATCGACAAGCAACAGGTACAGGATATTCTAGAGTCAATTCGCCCGATGCTCCAAGCAGACGGCGGCGACATCACATTGATCAGCGTCAGCGATGATGGCGTTGTTGAGGTAGAGCTGGAAGGAGCCTGCAAAGGTTGCCCGATGAGCGCGATTACCTTAGCAAATGGTGTTGAGTCAATTCTTAGGGAGAAAATCAGCGAAACCATCCAAGTGGTTCATGTCGAAAGTGACTAGCTCTGCCTGCTGGCGACAACGCGGCTGCGATGAGGAGCTCTGGTCGCGTTGTCCACACGCTGTCTCTTCGACCGACGGGATGTGCCCAGTTCATTGTAACTTTGCGAGATGCCAGCGACCAGCACACAGCGCTGCTGTTGGTCTAGAGCTGCTGGACTCTGACGTTGACCGCTCACAAGCCATAAAAGAAGCTTGCTGGTACTGCAAATTCTTCATACTGAATGCACCCCGCATGCGTGGCTGATCCTGCAGGGGTAGCGGCACTCAGGTGATTGCGAGGCTCGAGAGGAGAAGCTTTGCTTGATAGGATTTATCATAGCATCGACCCCATCGCATTCAGTTTCGGTCCGATCACTGTTCAATGGTATGGACTGGGTTACGTAGCGAGCTTTTTACTGGCAGCCGCAATGATAATGCGCATTGCCAAGCGTTGGCAGATTCAGTTTGACATAGATGCCTTACTGACCATGATCACCGCTTGTATGCTGGGTGCGATTATTGGTGGTAGAGCAGGATATATCATCTTCTATGGCAAGGGTTACTACTTTTCCCACCCAGATCAGATACTTGCTTTCTCTAAAGGTGGTATGTCATATCATGGTGGCATGATCGGCCTTGGTATCGGTTTAGCGGTTTCTGCCCGTGTTCTAAAGATGCCCCTTTTGACCTTAGGCGATCTTGCCTCGATAACTACACCAATCGGACTCGGTTTGGTACGTGTCGCTAACTTTATAAATGGTGAACTTTGGGGCGCCGTCACTGACCTGCCTTGGGGAGTGGTCTTTGAGGACGGAGGCTCGCTGCCAAGACATCCCACTCAGCTCTATGAAGCTTTTCTTGAAGGTATCGTTCTGCTTTTGATTCTGTATATTCTTGCCAGGCGAAGCCCACCACTACCACGTGGAAGTTACTTTGGTATTTATCTGATTGGCTACGGCGCTTTTCGCATCGCAGTCGAGTTCATCCGCCAGCCGGATATCCAGGTCGGCTACCTGTTCGGAACAGAATGGGTAACCATGGGTATGCTTTTGACAGTACCGATGGTGGTCGGTGGAATTGTGTTACTTTTACTGTCTTTGAAGATAGCCAGACCTCAAGTCGGATTGGACTGGCTTGTCGAACTAAGTGACGAACAGGCTGATGAAGAAGTTGATGACACTGGTCAGCCGGTAGCCGCCTGAAGCCCTCGCTGATGGTGAGACTACTGCTTAAAAAGCTCCCAAACGGACGGATCTAACAATATGCGCTACAGCGTTATCGATAATCATCTATAATCGTTGCTCATAATTATTGTGGAACCAGGGATACCAGAGCAGCTAAGTGACACTACAGCGCAAAAAGCGTGTTCTTATCCACATATTGAGTACGAAAAATGCTTGGTAGAGATACCTCGAGCGCGGAAAGGGGAAGACAATGGCAGCTATCGTTGAAGTTGACTACATCTGGAAGAATGGGGCATTGGTGCCTTGGGCTGAAGCCACTACGCATGTTTTGACCCATGCTTTGCATTATGGCACGGCGGTTTTTGAGGGCGTTCGTTGCTATAAGGGAGAGAACGGGTCAGCGGGTTTTCGCTTGTTTGAGCACATGGAGCGTCTGGTGCAAAGCGGGAAGATTATTATGATGGATATTCCATTTACCGCTGAGCAGTTGACTGAAGCTGCACTTGAGACTATTCGCGCGAATAAGCTGGAGGAGTGCTATGTGCGACCGCTGGCGTTTCGTGGCTATGGTTCGATGGGCGTGAATCCGACTGCGGCTCCGGTGGATGTGATAATCGCGGTTTGGCCGTGGGGCGACTACCTGGGTGATACTGCGCTGAAGGAAGGTGTCAGCGTTGCCATCAGCACCTGGCGGCAGCGCAGCGTGAATGCTTTGCCTGGTGCGGTTAAGTCCACAGCGTCTTATCTGAATTCGGGGCTTGCGAATATCGAAGCTGTTGGGCATGGCTATTCCGAGGCTGTGCTGTTGAACGAGAACGGCTATATTGCTGAAGGTTCTGGGGAGAATATCTTTATCGTTAAAAATGGAATCATCAGTACTCCGCCACTTTCTGACGGATGCTTGGAGGGGCTAACTCGCGATTCGATAATCACGATTGCCCGCGATTTGGGTTACGAGGTTCAGGAGCGCTCGCTGGTGCGCACTGAGCTCTATACTGCTGACGAGGTGTTCTTTACCGGTACGGCAGCTGAGGTGACTCCGATTAATGCTGTTGACAGAAGGCGTATTGGCTCTCCGGGATCGGTGACCTTAGCACTTCAGGAGCGGTTCTTTAATATTGCCAAGGGCAGAGTGCCTGAATATGATCACTGGCTCGCGAAGGTCTAGTGAAGGTTGCATGCGGTTGTAGGGCGCTAAAGATTGCCGATGGCGCTGACTGACGCCAATAGAGCGCTAACACTACTCGACACCACACTGCGTGATGGTGAGCAACGAGCCGGAGTGGCACTTACGCTTGAGGATAAGCTTCGTATTATCAGGCGCTTGGACGACTTTGGCGTGCATTATATCGAGGTTGGGTTTCCGGCTTCTAATCAGCGTGATCGCGAGCTCTTTGGCCGGCTGGCTGCCGAGCCTCTGCAGAATGCGCAGATCGTTGCTTTTGGCTCTACTCGGCATAAGGATCTGCTGGCTGAGCAGGATACAGGTCTGGTGGAGTTAGCTGAATGTTACGCTGGTGTTGTGTCGATTGTCGGCAAGTCTTCGCCCGAGCATGTTCAGAAGGTCTTGAATACTACCTTAGATGAGAACCTATCGATGATTGCTGACTCAATCAGCTTTCTGGTTGAGCAGGGCAAGCGTGTCTTCTTTGATGCCGAGCACTACTTTGACGCTTACAAAGAAGACAGCGAGTATGCGATGCAGGTGCTGTTGACTGCGACCTATGCTGGCGCAGAGCTGCTGGTGTTATGTGATACCAACGGTGGTGCGCTACCGCATGAGGTTTATCAGATCTGCCAGGCAACCAGGCAGATGCTCACGCTGACCTCAGTATCTGCCGCTGACATGTTGGGCATTCACACACATAATGATGGTGGGGTTGCTATTGCCAACAGCCTGGAAGCTATCCGAGCCGGATGCGTTCATTTGCAGGGAACAGTAAACGGCTATGGCGAGCGCGTTGGCAACACTGACCTGCTGGTTGCTATTGCCGATCTTCAGTTGAAAATGGGCTTTCAGTTGGTGAGACCAGAGCAATTGGCTCGCCTGACCGAGCTTTCGCATTATGTTGCTGCCATTATGAATATTGCGCCGGATGCGTATCATCCTTACAGTGGCGCTAACGCCTTTGCTCATAAAGCTGGGTTGCATTCATCATCAGTGGTGCGACATAAACCCAGCTATGAGCATGTTGATCCGGCGGCGGTCGGAAACCTATCACGGATCGTAATCAGTGAGCTGGCGGGACGTGCTGCTTTGGCCAGTAAAGCTGACGAGCTTGGTGTTGCTTTGCCAGACTCTGATGCAGAGCGAGTTCGGCTGCTGGCAGACATCAAAGCGCGTGAGATTTCCGGTTTTTCCTACGAGGTTGCCGAGGCATCACTTGCTCTGTTTCTGCTGGAGCTGACCGGTCAGGAGCAGAAGTGCTTCGAGCTGGAGTCGTTTCGGGTGATAACTGAGAAGCATGAAGACGGCAGAGCGACCAGTGAGGCAACCATCAAGCTCTCCGTTGCTGGTGAGCGAGTGGTCAGCACCGGAGAGGGAGTCGGTCCGGTTAATGCTTTAGACGCTGCGCTGCGACAGGCGATAACGAGGTTTTATCCCCAAGTTGAGGGTTTTGAGTTGACCGATTATCGGGTCAGGGTTCTGGATGAGAGCACGGGCACCAGCGCTGTGACGCGCGTTTTGATTGACACCAGTGATGGACGGCATAGTTGGGGCACCATTGGGGTGAGCGAGAATATCATCGAGGCTTCGTGGGATGCTCTGGTTGATTCGATTACCTATGGCTTGCTGAGGCTTGGTGTTGGGGCGGCTGCTTCAGAGTGAGGCGCAGTTCGCTGGTGCACAGCTCGTGAGCTCGTGGGAGTATAGGCTTTGTGGCTTGACAGGCGAGTTGTCGGAAAACCAACTAGCTTATCGGAAGAAATTGCACACTTTTTCGCATTGTATCTTGCTTTGATAAACATGGCATATAATCGGCATTATTACATCTTTTGGCAAACGTATTAAATAGGAGGTCACTTTTATGAGAAGATCCATCCCTTACTCTGACAGTGAGCGTAGGGTAGTCGATGAGCGCCCCGGAATGTTCGGGGGTCCTGCGATTCCGATGTACAACACGCCTGTTAATCCGCGCGAGAATATCTGCGCAATGTACTTTGATAAGCAGCCATATTGGCTGCCGACCAGTTCCGAGACTGCTTTTGCGATTCCGGACCTGTACAACAAGATGCTAGGTCGCGCGCCGAACACCACCGACTGCTTCAATCGCTATTGGGAGTTTGTCGAAATGGTCGGCGGGTCGATCACTCATGGCGGTAATCCGCTGTTCACCGATGTGAACGAGTGGAAGGACCACATTGTGATTCCGGACATCGATGAGTGGGACTGGGCAGGTGAGGCTGAGGCTCTGAAGATCGACACCAGGCTATCTCCGCTGGTTTCGCTGGTCAATGGCTTCTGGTTCGAGCGCTTAATTTCGTTCATGGACTTCGAGCATGCAGCTGTTGCCCTGATCGATGAGGATCAGGCTGACGCACTGATGGAGCTGTTTACAGCTATGACCGAACTTGGTATCAAGGTCATCGACAAGATGATCGAGTATATTCCCAGCCTGGACGGCATTAACATTCATGATGACTGGGGATCCCAGGCTGCTCCATTTTTCTCAGAGGAGATTGCCAGAAGGTTCTTCCTACCGTTTATGCAGGAGATGACCAGCCACATCCATAGCAAGGGACGTTATGCGTCATTGCACTCCTGCGGCCACAACGCCAGCCGGATTCAGCTATTCATCGATGCTGGTTTTGATGAGTGGAGCCCGCAAGCAATGAACGACACCCACATGCTGTATGAGAAGTATGGCGACCAGATTATCATTGCTGTGCAGCCGGTCTTGATTCCTGAGGATTCGACCGATGAAGAATTCCGTCAGGCGGCAAGGGATCATGTGGATCGTTTCTGCCAGCCTGGTAAGCCCAGCCTGATCGGTTTCTCTCGCATGACACAGAACCCTGCGTTTACCGAAGAGATCTACAAGTACTCAAGAGCCCACTACGCCAAGATGAAGGCATAAGCAGGAACCGAGAAGAAGCTACTGCAGCCTGAGGGCGTAAGCAAAAGCAGGCATGAAAAGCTGCCTGCGAAAACATTTCGAACCAGAGTCACCCTTGCAGGTGGCTCTGGTTTTTTATTCTGCCAGCAGGCCGCTACACTTGCCTGTCAGTCAACGACTTCTACCAGGGTAATTGTGAAATTCAGGGCTTCACCAGCCAGTTTGTGGTTCATGTCAAGCAAAATCGAATCTTCGGTGATCTCAGTAACGACTGCTGCCATGGGTTGAGCGCCAGGGCCCATAAGGTAGATTGTCTCCCCAAGTGGAGCATCCTCGAGACCGGGGATCTGTCCGATGTCGACCCGATGGATTAGGTTGGGGTTGCGCTCTCCGTATGCCTGGTCGGCGGGGATGTGCACCTGCTTGGTTTCGCCCGGTTGCATATCGACGACTGCGGCGTCGAACCCGGCGATCATCTGGCCGGCCATGCAGGTGAACTCGATCGGCTCGCCGCGGTCGATGGAGGAGTCGAACTGCGTACCGTCGTCCAGCGTGCCGACGTAGTGGGTCTTGACCTTCTTGCCTGCGTTACTCATGATGCTCCTTTCGGGGGCATTGTTGTTTGCATCATTATACGGCGAAGGCGATGGGGTGGCGACGCGACAGCGCGGTGGGGTGCGGTGGTGGTAGCGCGGCAGCGAAGCGTTGGCAGGCGCGGCGCCGCAGGAGCACGCGGCAGCACCAGCCGCGGAGCCGGAGCCAGCAACGCGTCGCGTCGACTGCGCTACCAGAAACACAGCTCCCCCAGCCCATGCAGCAGGCACATGTTTTTGATGGTGAGCGGAAAACTTCAGCCAGCATGTGTACAATGAAACCTGCCTTGGAGACCTGCGAGTGCGGCACCCTGCCACACCAGGCCATTGTCGTCTGCGAAAGGATAAAACCATGCAGCAATTACCAACTGACAGCTACCTGTTTACTTCAGAAAGTGTGACCGAGGGGCATCCTGATAAGCTTTGCGACCAGATCGCGGATGCTGTGCTTGATGCTATTCTGACCAAAGAAGCTGAACTGGCGGCACTTGGCTATGTGACTCCTGAGGGATCCTCAGCCGACCCCAAAGCGGCACGCTCAGCCTGCGAGGTTTTAGTTACCAAAGGTCTGGTTGTTTTAGGTGGAGAAATTCGCACCGAAGTCTATGTAGATATCGCCCAGGTGGTCAGGCAGGTAATCAGTGATATCGGCTACAACGACCCAGAACTGGGCTTCGATGCTAAAACCTGTGGCATCTTGAATGCCATCCAGGATCAAAGCCCCGATATCACTCAGGCAGTCAATCAGAGCCAAGAGGATGACTCCTACGACCGAATCGGAGCGGGCGACCAGGGAATGGTGTTCGGCTACGCCAGCAATGAAACTGACGTGCTGATGCCTATGCCGATTTATCTGGCGCATCGTCTGGCGGAGCAACTGACAGCCGTGCGCAAAGATGGCACTATTACCTATCTACGCCCAGATGGAAAGACCCAGGTGGGTGTGCGTTATGAGAATAATCGTCCGGTCAAGGTTGAGAAGATACTGATATCAACCCAGAGCGCTGAAGGTGTTGATATTGCTGGACAGCTTAAGCCGGACTTGATTGAGCACGTCATTAATCCGGTGATGCTTGCAGCCGGCATCGACTTTACTGATGCTGAAATATTAATCAATCCCAGTGGGCGCTTTGAGAAGGGTGGCCCGGCAGCAGACACCGGGCTGACTGGCCGCAAGATTATTGTTGACACCTATGGTGGTATGGGACGCCACGGCGGTGGTAGCTTCTCAGGTAAA
>WQXZ01000039.1 GCA_009781525.1 Coriobacteriia bacterium
CATGGTTCAGGTCCATGTGAGCTTACGCTCGTGGGAGTTCAAGTCTCTTCACCCGCACCAATACATCCCAGCAAGCCTACTTGGCTTGTTGGGATGTATTCTTGTGGAGAGACTTGAACTCCGCAGAACCCTAAGGTTTATTCGCGACACAAAATTTCCACTTGGGATACAGGTTTTGCGCATTATGTTAGGATATTCAGCATAACCTAACTATTTTCTGTTGCATATGCAACGGTTATGTTGCATATGCAACAGAAATCCAAGAAGCTAAGCCGATTCTTGTATCCCAAGTGGAAATTCTGAGAAAAAGCTAGTATACTAGCGTCATGAAACTATTCCTCAGCCACAGCTCTGCACTGGATTACTGGCGAAAACAAACGAGTCATACAAGAGCATCAGATGACACCCTGCCTAAAACGCAAATAGTATCTCTCCCGGATGCTCCACCTGACTTATCCCTGTTTAAGAACCTCAATCAGCAAACACATTTCGTACCACCCATTCATATCTTGGTGAAAGAGCACAGATATCGCCAAAGGTCTCAAGTAGTAAAACAGCATGTTTACAGCAGCAATACTCCTGCTGGCTGCTTCGTCCAAGTGAGCAGTGAGCTCCAGGTAAGCTCTCCTGAGTTCTGCTTCATGCAAATGGCAGAACAGTTATCCTTGATCAGGCTTATCGAGCTAGGATTCGAACTGTGCGGGACATACTCCTTGCCTACCGGCGGCTCCACCTCCCCCGACAAGGGATTTTACGATCGCGCACCGCTGACAACTACAAAAAAGCTACATACATTCATCACTACCATGCCCGGCACAAAAGGGCACAAGAAGGCAGTTCGAGCTGCTAAATATATCCTGAACTGCTCGGCGTCACCAATGGAAACAAAGCTGGCAATGCTCCTTACTCTGCCTCACAATCTTGGCGGTTATGGCTTCAAGGCTCCAGCACTGAACAGCCGAATCGCTGCAGAGAGAACAGCAGCAAAAACCGCAGGCAAATCATTCTATTCGTGCGACTTATTCTGGCAAGACCATCTATTGGCAGTCGAATACGACAGCGACACGTTTCATACCGGATCACAGCGCATTGCAGAAGACTCCAAGCGGAGAAACACCCTAGCGGCGATGGGCATATCAGTCATCACGGTAACCTGGCAACAGCTCTACCAAACAGACGAATTCGAGCAAGTAGCTAGCGTACTTGCCCTACACATGAGCAAGAAACTTAAACCTGTGAGTCAAAGTTTAACGAACAAGCATAAGGAGCTGCGCGACCAACTACTTGGAAGCCAATACGACGGCTACTAGAATCAAATCATCACGCAATACTGCCTATTCGTTACCGAAAATGTAACAAAACCTTAGGGCATTTTAATCTTTCCGCTCAATTTCCGTATCAATAAAATAATAATTATGTGGATAAAACCTCGTTGCTTTCGCTTGTAGTTCAGAGAGTTGCCTGCATAACCAATGTGTTCTAAATCTTACAAGTTTTATAGCAATTGCAAAAATATTTTGAAAAAATCCTTGACCTTCGAGTTACTGCATACCTCATAGTAGTTAGCGCAGGATTAAGTGCCGCTTCTGGCACTGCAAGGAAAGGGGATCGAGATGAGAAACATCAGACCCAGAGCAGCGATTCAGCATAGAGAGCAAAGGGGCTCTCGGATGATTCGACGCAATAGAACCAACTTATCATCAAATCGTTCAATACTACTGACTTTACTGGTCGCTATGGCGCTGGCAGTTTTTCCGCTGCATGGGACCGCCGTTGCCTTTGGCAATGGCAGCGAACCGGATAATGAAAAGACTTATGAGAACCAGCAAGTCGACGACAGTAGCCCTGGTGATGCTGTCACAGATGATTCGCTTGAACCGGATTACTCACTTGAGTCTACCGAGCCAGATGACGACATCGTAGATTCCACTGATGACTCTGATAAAGGCGCTGTAGCATTGGAGGATGATCAGGCTGACAGTCTAGCATCACAGCCAGGAACAGATACTGCTTCTGAAGCCGACAGTGATGCTGAGGATATCACCCCACTGTCTAGCGAGACCATTATTATCGATGGATCCTCTGCTGGTGCAGAGGCAGCACTCATTTCCGCTATTAGTGACAGTGAAAGCGCAACGATAATAATCGAAAATGTCTTGACCCTGACAAAAACACTAATAATAGAGGCTGACAGAAATATCATACTCAGCGGTAATGGAACACTGCGGGCAAACGGATCGTTCGATGCCATTGTTGTCAACGGTACACTAACGATCGAGGGAATCACCATTACCCACGTACCAGGCACAAACGGAAGTGGTGTTCGCATCAACAGTGGTGGCTCGCTGTTCCTGACCAGTGGTGTTATCACTGGCAACTCCTCCCCAGCTGGTGGCGGTGTTTATAACAATGGATACTTTGCCATGAGTGGTGGTGCAATCACAGCAAACACTTCAACGACAACAGCGACCGGTAACGGTGGCGGTGGTGTACGCAACGCCGGCATCTTCGCTTTAAGTGGTGGTGAGATTAGAAGCAACACAAGTAGAGAAGGTGGTGGTATCTACAACTACCCCAACTCCACATTCACAATGACTGGTGGGCTGATCTCAAGTAACAGCAGTACCTTCCGTGGTGGTGGTGTGCTGGCAGATTCTGCAAGCATCGAAATGAGTGGTGGCACAATCACTGGTAACAAAGGTGGTTGGCGAGGTGGTGGTGTTTACATTCTTGGAACATCGGCGGTCTTCACTTTGTCTGGTGGTGTGATTTCAAATAACAGTGCAGGCAGCCAGGACGGCGGCGGTGTTGTCAACGAAGGTGGCACTTTCAGAATGTCCGGTGGTCTGATCTCCGGCAATACGTCTCCATGGAAAGGTGGCGGTGTCTGGAACTGCGAGATCCGTATTGGTGTTTCTGGAGTCCCTGCGGTCTTTGAGATGACCGGTGGAACAATTAGCAACAATACTGCCGGCGAAGGTGGTGGTGGTGTCTGGAACCGAACAAGCAGCTTTGTAATGACCGACGGCAAGATCACCGGTAATACTGCAGGTTACGGTGGAGGCATAGCTAACGATAACGATGCTCGTTTTACCTTCGCAGGTGGAGAAATCAGCAATAATAAGTCAACAAGCAGCAATGGTGGTGGTGGTGTTGCCAATTCGACTCCGGGCACCACGTTTGAGATGACTGGTGGCACCATGTCTGGTAACACAGCCAGTCGCAACGGTGGCGCAGTTTCAAACTATGGAGCAGCTATCTTTAACATGTCTGGTGGAACGATATCCAATAACACTTCTAACCAGTACGGTGGTGGTGTGGATAACTTCTTCGCAACCTTCAACATGTCCGGCGGAACGATTTCAGGTAACCTTGCCAAGTCCTCTGACGGTGGCGGAGGTGTTTCGAACTGCGGAGGGGATGATGGGTACTACGTTCCTGCTACCTTTACCATGTCCGGCGGTCTAATCGCTAACAACGAATCACGGACTTATGGTGGTGGTGTGTCCAACAGCAGTGGAGCTACGTTCAACATATCTGGTGGAACGATTTCTGGCAACACCGCGAGCTATGATGGTGGTGGTGTTTCGAATTACGATGCTACTATCTACATGTCAGGTGGTGCTATATCGAACAACACATCATCTGGCAACAGCGGAGGAGTAGATAATTACTATGCTACTCTCATTATGACCGGCGGCATTATCTCGAACAATGTTGCTAAAGGTGATTCTGGTGGTGGCGTTGGAAACTTCGATTCAGCTGTTTTCGAAATGTCTGGCGGTACGATTTCTGGAAATAGATCGGCCCACTATGGTGGCGGTGTGCAAAACTCTGATGCATCATTCAACATGTCTGCTGGTGTAATATCAGATAACTACACTTCATGGTATGGCGGTGGCGTAGGTAACTTCTATAGAGGCTTCACAATGACAGGTGGAGAGATTACTGGTAATTCAGTCGATTATGATGGCGGTGGAATCTACAACTTCTATTCAACTTTCGATATGTTCGATGGTGTGATTAAAAACAACACTGCTCCTTGGAATGGTGGCGGCATACTGAATTACTTCTCAGCATTCAACATGCTCGGTGGCGCGATCTCAAACAACTCTGCTTACGATGGTGGCGGCATCTATAACGACAATGGCAGCATCACCATAACCAGTGGTAAGATTAATAACAACACTGCAGCAAACCAAGGTGGCGGTATCTTCGTAGCATACGGCAATCTGGGAAGTGTGGTCATCGGCATTGATGCAGAATTCTATGCAAACAGAGCTGCCTATATGACCTATCGTTTGCCAGCCGACGATGTTGTCTATTCAAACAAAGTGCATGGCATCCTCTGGACAACACCTCTCCAACAAGGCTACAACAACTACGACATCTCATATCCGATAGAGTATCAGGCTTTCCAACTGATATATGACGGGAACAACCACACCAGCGGGACAGCCCCAGGTGGAGGTATCTATAATACTCAGACAGAGGTTATTGTGGCTGGCAGCAATACCCTTGCCAGAACCCAACATCACTTCCTCGGATGGGCATTCAGTCCGGATGCCAATGAACCGGATTTCTTGCCTGGTGATCTTTATGTTATCGCACGCAATACAACACTGTATGCAGTCTGGGCTCCCGACATCACCTACACAGTGGTCTACGAGCCAGGCACCCATGGTACCTTTACCAGGCAGGTCACCGATGGTCTCTTCTCAGGTGATCCCACTCCAGAGGCACCAGCAGTGACAGGAAACCCCGGATGGGTATTCAGCGGCTGGCAGCCAGAAGTCAGTGACACTGTGACTGGGGACGCGACTTACGTCGCTCAGTGGCAACGAATCATCTTTACCGTGATCTTCACAGATTGGGACGGTACTGTACTGAAAACCGAGCAGGTTGAAATGCATGGCGATGCAACTGCACCTACAGACCCAGCAAGGGCAGGTCATACTTTTACCGGATGGGATCGCGGCTACACCAACGTAACCAGCAACATAGTTGTACGTGCTTTGTACACTCCGATTCCAACCCCGCCGGTAACTCCACCGGAAACCACTGATCCAGATCCTGATCCAGAAACGCCAGATGTCCCAGAGACCGAAGATGCAGTTACCCCCCCGCCTTCTGTCGGCCCAGGTGGAAGCACACCAACACCGCCTGCAACCGAAGAGCCACCTGCGATAAATGATGACACGGATGTGCCGACGCTGACTATCGGCGGAAAAGAAATCCCTCTCTATGGTACATCGGGTCAACCTGCATGGGCTCTGCTTAACCTGATATTGATGCTCGTTGGTGTACTACTAGCTTTCGTAACCGTCTTACGCACCTTCACAAAAAAGAACGAGGATGAGCAAGATGAGAGAAAGGGCGCGTCCGAACGCTCTGAGCAGCAAAGAAAAGCCAAACCGGTCTTTACTATGGTTATTACGCTGATCTTGGCAGTAATTGGTATCATCTTCTTCTTTATCACAGAAGACATGAGGCTACCAATGGTTGTGCTTGATAGATACACCATCGTCTCTGCTTTGATTCTGCTGGTAGAAATCGTGTTCATGGTATCCACTTTTATGGGCGGTCGGCGCAAGCATACTTCACGTCCAACCAAATTGGAGGGACAGTGTGCCCTACAGGCGTAGATAATATTCAGGCCTGCCATGCAGGCATCCTGCTAGATGATTTTTCACCAGCAGACTTAGATGATCTGCTTGGCTATCTTCAACCAGAACTAAGGGGGCACAGTCGCCGAGTAGGCGTCTGTGCTTCCCTTATTGCCGGATATGCTGATACGAACTTAAAGCCTGGCGACTCCCCCCACGGCATCAGTTATGCGGCTATTGCCTATATTGGCGGCTGCTGCCATGATATCGGCAAACTACTGATAGATGATACAGACTACAAGCAGCATCCGTCGCTTGGTAGCCGGTTATTAACAAAACACAGCCAAACACTCTTCGACAATGATGTCGTGGCACAGATGGTAATCGATGTGGTGTCGTGTCATCATGAAGCTCCTAATGGCTCTGGGTTCCCTCTGCACTTGGCAGCAAGCAACATTCCCTACCTTGCTTCTATCTGTACGCTGGCAGACTGGCTCGATCATCACCTGTATGCAGCTGAAAACAGTGACGTAGCAACCGTGCTATGTTCTCTGGCAGAAAGCACTGGTGTTCTGGTGTTCGAAAGTGTCATTGACTGCTTTTGGCAAGTGCATAAAGAAATACTTGAAAAGTATTCATTCTGGAGTCTGCAAAACCCCTCAATAATATGAGCTGAAAACCGTTTGCCTCAATACGCTAATATAACAAGATGAAAAGCCTGTTCTTATCCACATAAATGGATTTGCCTGCAATCGCTACTTACCATGTCACTGCTAAAAGATCCGAGGAGGGGAAGCAGACATGAAGGACTTATATACCATTCAGGAATTCTCCAAGATTTCTGGTATTGATGCTTCGGTATTACGCTACTGGGATGACATCGGTGTCTTTTCACCAATCAGAAGAAATCTGGATAATAACTACCGTTATTACTCTGTCGCTCAACTTTTTGCTTTGAATTTCGTGGCTACAATGAGTGATTTGGGTATTCCACTGAAAACAATTGCCGAGCTGAAAGAAAGTCGCGACCCAGAAAGCATATTGGCGATTCTTGAAAAGCGGGAGCGGGAGTTAGACGATGAGCTGCGCAAACTGAACCAGCGCACATCGATCATTCATGCCAGGCAAGATATGATCAGAAGCGGTTTGAAGGCTGATGATGCTGAGGTAGCTGTGAGGCACTTGGATACCATGGCTTTGATTCTTTGGCCACGAAATGAGTACCAGGAGGGTGAGACATTTATCAATCCTTTGACAGAATATGTAAACCAATCAAACGACCTGCACGTGAACCTGAGTTTTCCAGTGGGTGGATATTGGGACAGTTATGAGGCGTTCTCGCGAGAGCCCTCCTGCCCAGAGCACTTTGTCTCGGTAAGCTCGATTGGCTCACACATTGTCGTTGAGGGCATGTATCTGACTGGATATGCTCGCGGTTACTATGGAGATATGGGAGATCTGCCAGAAAGAATGACTGCATATGCTGAGCAGAATTCCATTCAGATCCATGGTCCAACATATACCTTATACCTGCTGGAAGAGACCAGTACTATTGACCCGTCACAGTACCTTGCTCAGACATTCGTTGCTGTCAAGTAACAACAACTGAATGTGCTAACATAACCGCTGGTTATGCCAGCGTGACTCAACATATCTACTACTGTTATCTTCTTAGAAAGGCGAGGCATTTTTTATGAGCAGCGAGCGAGTTGCCGCCAGGGCTGTAACGCTTCGCCGGCACCTAGAATCCGACTCAGGCTTGCAACTGATGCGACGAGACACAATGCCAGTAATCGCTGCTGTTCTCGGTGAACATCTCGGCGGACAACAACGAGTCAGAACAGTTGCTGAGCTGCTGGAGTTGATGGAAAACGACCTGTTTGAGCTACGCGGAAGAGGCTTTGACCTACCCAGAACAGCACAGGAGTACCTGTCAGATTGGGTGTCGAGCAGGTTGGTTATTCGCCGACCAAGCGAGGGGCGGGAAGAAACAGTTGAGCTGTCTCCTTCGGCACAATCTGCTTTACGTTTCATCGCATCAATAGAGTCCCCAAGCTCCAGCGTTACCTCGTCTCGACTGGCTACTGTTACAAGCCTACTCAGCAGTCTGGCTCGTGAGACTGATCCGGATCCGACTTCTCGTCTTGAGGCACTAATCAAAGAAAGGGAGTCGATCGAACGGTCTATTCAAGAAGTTGAAGCAGGTCGCTACGAACCGATGACAACAGCTATGGCGCTTGAGCGAATTGCTGAGATCATGACCTTGGCAAACGAGGTTCCTGGCGATTTTGCCCGAGTCAGTGAAGATATAGAGCAGCTGAATAGAAGCTTGCGAGATCAGATTATCCGTCAAGCAGGCACACGTGGCAGCGTTCTTGACCAGGTCTTCGCAGGAGTAGACGCGATTGACAATTCGGACGCGGGTCAATCATTCAATGCTTTCTATTCCCTGGTGCTTGACCCGGAACGAGCGAATAACTTCGACGAATCCGTCGAGGCGATCTTATCCAGAGATTTTGCTTTGACTCTCACAGACACAGAGGTAGCAGCACTGCGCCGCTGGCTCAGCGTGCTTCAGTCTGAAAGCAGCCGAGTGCGTAATGTTATGACCAGTCTTGCTCGCAGTCTTCGCCGCTTTGTAGAATCACATGCCTACCTGGAACAACGTCGCTTGACCGAGGCCGTAAACGAAGCGAAGAACGTCCTTCACCAGGTATCGAAGCAGCTGAGACCTCAAACCCAAGCCGGATATGAGCTCGCATCAAGCTCGATTCCTATCAGCTCAATCAGCTCATGGAATCTTTTGAACCCAGCTGACACGCAAGTACAACGAAAGGTTAAAGTCATTGACGATCAACCTCTTGACCTGGAAGAACTGCGCCGTCAGATCAGGCTAAGTGAAATCGATTTTGGCGAGCTTCGCCAATCGGTTATCCAGGTGCTTGACAAACAGGCAGTTGCATCGATTTCTGAGATTCTCGACTCTCACCCTGCTACTCAGGGGTTGGCCTCTGTCATAGGATTGATAGTGCTTGCTGATACAGTCGGATTGGCTTCACCAGAGATCGATGTTCTCTCGTGGCAGTCAAGTGAGGGGCAGACCCATACAGCTGAGACAGGCAGACGGGTCTTTCACACTATTCCAGATGATTGGAGATAATGCCATGTGCGAGCCGATGCAGGATCAATCCCCTGAGCTAGAAACCAATGAGCCTGTTGATACACCGAGCAATCCCAATGCCTTGACACAGACCGACCGTGGCAGACTTCCCGAAGCAACCAGACGGGCTTTGGTACAGCTACTGCGCGGTCCGTATGTGTCCGAAAAGCGCCATAACAAGATCTGGGCTACCCTGATCCACGCCGAAGATGTGATCAGAGAGCGCCTTGGCGACCTGTTTCTGGAGTTGGTGTTTGACCGTGACTCCGGAGTGGCATTTGTGCGAAACATGCATGCTGAAGACACGGATCTACCCAAGGTTGTCCGCAATCAGCGTTTGACTCTAATCGATACCGCCCTCGTGCTCTTTCTGCGTGAGCAACTGCTCAATGCTGAAGCTACCGGAAGGCGTTCTTTCGTCGGGCAAACCGAGATCCACGACCACCTCAGCGTGTATCACAATCGTGACTTGCTCGATGAAGTCACGTTCTACGCCAGAGTGAACTCATCCATAGAAAGAATGAAAAAGAATTCTGTTTTGCATCAAACCGTCGAAGGTGACCGCTATGAGATATCACCGATACTCAGCCTGGTCTTCGACGCTGACCAGGTAATCGTAGTTACCAGAGAATTGCAGCGGCTGCTGGCTGAACACGGTAATGAAGATATCCAGGATTCGGAAGCTTCTTTGGTTCGAGACGATTCAGAAGAAATGATTAATGACATAGGGGAAGTCCGATGATTGCACCTGGACAACATCGTCTCAAGCGCCTGCAGCTGGTGAATTGGGGCACATTCGATCACTATGTCGACCTGCCTGTGCCACGCCGAGGACTGTTGATTACTGGTGAGTCAGGCTCTGGAAAAACATCGATACTGGACGCGATTGCGGTAGTATTGGTGCCACCTGGACGAGTTCGACTGAATGCAGCAGCTCAGGAGGGGGATGCCGGAGATCGGTCGCGCAACCTGCTGACGTATGTCAGAGGGGCATACAAGCGAGAGGCTGATTCGGCTTCTGGTGAGCCTGTGACTGCATATTTACGCCCAGGTGCTGCCTGGAGCGCAATATGCCTCACCTATGACAACGGCTTGGGTAAGACCACGAGCCTGCTTCGCCTGATGCATGTCGCCAGTAGTGCTACCTCAACCAGAGATGTACGCAGTTTGTTCATGATGGCTGAGGAGCCTGTCGACCTGTTATCGCTAGAGCCCTATGCAGAGAACGGCTTGGATATGCGAAAGCTGAAGACTGCTTATCCGAACTGGACTATTACTCCGACATACTCCGGCTTCGCGCAGCGCATGCAGCGCAGCTTTAGCCTTGAGAATGATCAGGCACAATTACTTTTGCACAAAACCCAATCAGCAAAGAACCTTTCCAGTCTCGATGCCCTGTTGCGTGACTTCATGTTAGATCCACCAGATACCTATGACCTGGTCGAGCAGGCAATAGAACAGTTCAATGAATTGTCAGCTGCACACAGTTCGGTTGTGGATGCTCGAGAACAGGTTGACTCGTTAACCAGACTTGAGAACCATGCCAAACGGCGTGCTACGATTATAGAACAACTGGATATGCTGACTGCTGAGCGTGAACATTTAGAAGCACATACACTTGGGCTATCCATGATAGAAGAAGAAGCGGAGCTTGAGCGCTTGCTTGAAACAGTTGTCGCACTGGACACGGAAGTCAACCTGGCTGAGTCAGCACTCGCAGTTCGGCGTGCTGAGCAAGAAAGCGCCAGACGAGCGGTTGACGGACTGGGCGGACGCGAACTGGAGATTCTCGAGCGAGAGCGGCAGTTAGCCAGCACACAGCTTGATCTTATCCAGAAAACAAAGAATAGGTTCCTTGACCTGGCTGAGCAGGCTGGCTTGGAGTTGCCCGAAAGCCATGCAGAATTTGGAAGGTTTAACGAGCAGATTGCCGAGCAGCTTGCACATGCGGAAGAGAGCGCTGAGCAGCGCGAGCAAAGGTTCAATCTGACAGCACAAGCTGATCAGGCAACCTCCGCACGCCGCGCTATCGAACAGCAGCTTCAGACTCTGGAGGCGCAGCGATCGACATTGGATGTTCGGCTACTGGATCTTCGTCGCTTACTGGCGCAGACTGCCGGAGTGGCATCTGAGCGGCTAGGTTTTGCTGGCGAGCTCATCAGCGTTCGCGCTGATCAAGCAATCTGGACTGGAGCGATTGAGCGAGTGCTCCGCAATCTGGCTCAAACTCTGCTTGTACCGGATGATCTATACCCCCTGGTCAGTGACTATGTTGACCGCAACCACCTAGGTCAGCGTCTTGTCTATCAACGAATACCTAATCAGTTCGAACAAGTTGCTGACCCCGATGACCAGCGCAGCCTGATCTACAAGGTCGATATCGCTCCGAGCGAGCATGCGGACTGGCTCTACACCGACCTGGTCCGACGCTTCGACTACCTCTGCGTACAAAACGCCGCAGAGTTGCGCACTGTCAGGCGAGGAGTCACGCTGACTGGTCAGGTAAAACACTCTTCTTCGCGGCATGAGAAGGATGATCGCAGCCGAATAGATGATCAAAGTCGCTGGGTGCTTGGGTCATCGTTAGAGATGAAGCGAACCGCTCTACTGGCTGACCTGGAGCGACTACGAAGCATAGAAAACGAAGCCAAACATCAACGCGACGAGCAAGAGTCACAGTTGCGCTTGCAACAAGGTATGGCGCGAATACTCAGTGAGTTGAGTCAGCTTGACTGGCAGATGATAGACATCCAGAGCAGACAGATCGAGTTCGATAGAATTTCGGCACAGATCACGACACTGCTTTCCGAACAGGAAGACCTTGCCAGAGCTCAGGCTCTGTTAAAGCGGGCGGAGCTTGCTGTTAACGATACAGAGCAAAGCATGAATAAGCTGCGCGATAGACGCAGCCGCACCCAACAGCAATTTGATACAAAAGCAGAACATCTGGATAAAATCACGCTTCGGTTTGGTGTACTGGCAGAGGTTCCA
>WQXZ01000040.1 GCA_009781525.1 Coriobacteriia bacterium
ACTGGAATTCTGGCGCGCCAGCAATCGCCTGGATCAAAAGAGGCTTTGTCGAAACAGAGACCGAATGCAACTCGATCGTAGCTTCAGCCAAACCAAGAGCAACTTAAAAGCTTTGTTCCTGGAGCAGCTGACTTTACCTGTTCATATTCTGGTAGAAGCAAGCATAGGGAGAGGCTATTCGAAGTCGGTTCTTTACCACGAACACAGTTGGGATTTGCCTGATGGCAGTCTAGTTGATCTGGGGGAAGAGATAAGCGTGGTCTCAGCAGAGCTGTGCTTTTTTATAATGGCAAGCAGACTGCCCCTGGTTAAGCTAATAGAGCTCGGGTTTGAGTTATGCGGAAATTATTCGCTCAAAGCAGCAGCGAATGACGAAGGCGGAGTGAGCGATGGGAGATGCGAATTCGAGTTAGGAAGCGAGAGCAGATTAGCCAGCAAAAGAAGCGCAGGTTTCTACTCTAGACCACCACTGACCAGCGTTAAGAAGCTAGCAGTTTTCAGCGAGCAAATGAGTGGTAACCGAGGCTGTCAACAAGCCTTGAGAGCATTGCGATATATCGTTGACGGATCAGCATCACCCATGGAGACAATTCTTGTGATTCTCTTGATGCTACCATTCAATCATGGGGGTTACGGGTTTTCTCCGCCAGAGATGAATTTCAAGATCCGACCAGTCAGGGCTATAAGACAAAGCTCGCATAGTCAATACTATTTGTTCGATCTGTACTGGCCACAGTGCAAGCTTGCTGTCGAATACGACAGCGACCAGTATCACACTGGAGCAGAGCGTATTGCGAGTGATTCGAAACGCAGAAATACGCTAACCTCTTTGGGTATCAAGACAATAACAGTGACAAATCAGCAGATCCGTAACATCAAGGAGTTCGAAAAGGTCGCCAATCTGATTGCAGTCAACATGGGCAGACGACTTCGGTACAGAAAACCGGACTTTCTTATAGCACAATGCGAGCTTAGAGCCTCACTATTCGGGTAGCACAAGAAGCAAGAAAAGTTCGTGGTAAGAATCGGGACTTTCTTGGGTTTTATCATCTGTAGGAATTCACACAGCAAAAGACAGCAAGCTCCTGACCTGCAGGTTTGCATATCTCGTGTTCCAAAGAGACAATCCAGCCACTCGAAAGCCTCCTCAGAGGCTTCGAAAAACCCAAGAAAGTCCCGATTCTTACCACGAACTTTTTGGCAGGTCGCCAAGACAGCCTTGCAGGTAGTCTTGGCAATCTTGCGGTTGATTGCTACCAGATGGTGATTATGTAGCCACCGGTGTTATCACCGGAGATATCGCAGTTCGTGCAATCCGGTATGTAGATTACGCCATCGACGGGAGTCTGGTACGAGACAGTGTACTCACGACCGTCAAGGGTCACCATATAGCCTTTGCTACTCCTCAAAAAATCTATGTACTCCTCCAGGCATAGGTTGTTTTGCCAGCAGTACCAAGCGTGAGGGTAGCCAACATAGCGGAAGTGCCATGGCTCGCCTGCGATTGTGGTTATATGTTGCTTGTCAGGTGGGTAGCGCAGAATCAAGCCGTATCGCCAAGCATTTTCTGCCAACCATAACCAGGGGTCAACGCCAGAGCTTCGTGTTCTAGGTTCATCAGCCAGCATCAGGTCAACAGCGAGTCCCGTTTGATGCTCGCTCATACCTGGTGGCTGAACGAAGGACTTGTCTTCAGCGTTTTCGTATAACTGCTGCTGCTGGGTTTCGCTACGGTATCCGCTGCCTACATAGAAGCTGCCAACACCAGCACTGCGTGCGTCAGCGATAAGGGCTGCAACTGCTCTCATAGCTGAGCTATGCAGGACTATGCTGTCGGAGAGAGCAGAAACCGAAGGCGAGACTGCGATAAGCATTGGGTCACTTTTCGCGCTGTTGATCTGGGCAGATAACGGATACTGGCTATTTATCAGAACCAGCAGTCGGCTATCTGGAAGTTGCTCTGGAGAATAGTATCCAGCCTGAAGAGGGGTCTGGGCAAGTGACTGGCTTCTTTGCATGGGTAATACAAAGCCTGCAGAGATGATAGCTGTCACAATGAGAATTGAAAGCAGTGCTATCTTGACTTGGTTCTGTGCGAAATGGTCGCGTCGGGTTATTACTCGATTTTTTGAGCTCAACCGGTATTGGTCGCCACTGTAGTTGTAGCGGCTGTAAGTACAATAGCTGCGACTGACGGCACTGAACTGCCCAGAGTTACTCAGGTTTGCCATTCGATTCCTCTCTCTATACTGCGATGATTAGATTCTTACAAGAAATGCTTAAACCTGGACAAAGAGAAGTCTAAGGTTTGTCAAAGTCGCGAGAGCGGTGGCGAAAGCACCGCTCGGGTGGGTTGCTGTGAGGCAGTGCCAAAGGGTGTCTATAACAGAGTTGCCACGCAGATAGGCTGCAGCAAAACGAAGGCAGCTTCAAAAGAAGCTGCCTTCGTAGTCAGTTCGGTATATCAAGACAGGTTTACTGCAGAGCTGCCATAACCTCTTGACCCCATTTAAGCAGGTCGTCTTGTTCGACCAAGAAGACAATCAGAACCATGTTGACCAGCACCTGCGACTGGGGAGAAAGTCTAATAGAAACTTCGGTCTCAGACGCAGTTGTTGATAGCATTCGCACCGATGTGCTTGAGATTGTGGCTTTTAGGTGACCGATCATGCCGCCGGCGTTATCGACGTTCACTGCGACCTGGGTCATGGCAGCTGCTAGTCTGCTGCTGATATCTTCAGTATTGACACCAGCCAGAGTCAGCGAACCTGAAGCAATCAGAGCACCTTCCTCGTGCAAGTTGACTTCGACTTCACCATTGGCTAGCTGGTGATCGTGATCGTGCCCATCGTGATCATGGTCGTGCGCGCTGTGATCGTGCCCATCGTGATCATGGTCGTGCGCGATGTGGTCGTGATCTTCATCACAGTCACACTCTTCGTCCGCAGCGTGGCTATGCCCTGCATGCTCGTCATGGTCATGCTCTGCGTGGTCATGGTCGTGCTCAGCGTGCTCGCTGTGGTCGTGCTCCTCTTCGCAATCGCAATCTTCGTTTTCGCTATGTTCGTGTTTGTTATCTTGCTCTACCATATCAACTCCGCTCTCCAATGAAAGCATCCCATATAGCTTCGTCGACTCCTTCATTGGCGGTAATCAGCTCTACTTGCGTGTTCGGTTCGATCTCAACGATCAGGGACTTCACCCTGTCTGCAGCCTCAGCATCAACCAGATCGATTTTGTTTACCAGTACAGCGTCCGATCCGACAATCTGATCCTCGATCAGGGTTCTCATTGCTCGTAACTGGCGCTCGAACCTGAATGCGTCAGACAGCACAAGAATCTTTGGACGCATCTTAACAGCATGCTCTAGACTCTCTTGCATTGAACGGGGATAAGCCACACCAGTTGTTTCAATAATCAACCACTCTGGGTCAAAGTCGCGTTGAATCAGCTGTGCTGTAGATGTCAGCTCTCCTGAGAGAGTGCAGCAGGCACAACCGCTGAAAAGCGTACTGACCTGAAGTCCGCTTCCGCTGATGAAAGTGTCATCGATGCTGATCTCGCCAACCTCGTTTTCGATAATCATCACTTTGTACTCTTTATCTGACGTTGAGGTCTCAACCAGATAGCGAGCCAATGAAAGCAATGTGGTTGTCTTGCCGGAGCCGAGGAACCCTCCAAGAATTACACCTTTCATACCATGCTCCTTTCTATGCTTGCTTGCTCGTTGCATATATGACATATCATCGAAACAGCAATGCAACGAGTTGTTGATTAGTTTATCACTTAACTGGCAGGCTTCTGCTGCTGGGTGCAATAGTGGCACCCGCGAACTGTATAAACCTGCAGCCACATTTACCCCCGCAAGCAAAACCGCGAGGTTTTCTCCACAGTGTTCTTTGGGGCCTTCGCAGTTTTATTGCCTGTAGAAGATCAATCCGTAGTTCTCGGCTTCATCCTGGAGGATGCGGTTCTTCTCCTCGTTCAGCTTGTCGTCCTTGGCGACCAGGAAGGCGCTGCACCAGGCGTAGCCTCCGCCGGGCGCAAGCTCATCTATGACGTCGCGTACCGACTGGCGAATCTCTTCCTCAGTCAGGCCGTTGGGGTTGTCGGGGCTGGCGAAATCTTCGAGCAGGCGGGGAGTGGGATCCCATCCGCCCATGATGACCAGGCTGTTGCCGTACTCGGCTTTGATGCCAGTCAGGTCGTTGCAGGACTGCGCGGCCGACCAGCCGTGGATGCCCATATCGCGGAAGATCGGAATCGCGCTCTCGCACTTGCCGCAGTTGTGCATCTCCATCAGTACGCCGCGCTCGCGACCGATTTTGGCGTACTTGTCGTGGTTGGGATAGAAGAACTCGCGGTACATGGCAGCCGAAATGAAGGGATTGTGCCAGGCAGCGGTATCATCGGACAGGTGCATGATGTCGGGGTCAAAGTGGTCGACGGTATTGCGCGAGACATACTCATAGAAGTCCGACAGCGCGTCGAGCATCTCCTTGACGTAGTCCGGCTCCTCGTAGAGCGCGATCAGCCCCTGCTCGAAGCCCATGAAGGCGACCAGAAGCTGAAAGTATCCGGCGTTGGTGCTCATCGAGAGCGAGGATTCGTCGCGGTTGATTCCGGAATTCTTGATGGTCTGGGCGACCAGATCCGCCCAATCGATGTCGGTAAAGTCAGGAATCTTGATAATGTCGCCCCAGTTGGGCAGGTCGTCGATACTGAGGATAAACTCATCGTTCGCAGGCAGTCCAGCGCCGCCAGCCGAATCGGTCGAGACATACCGCACGCCATACAAAGAGCGGCGAATCCCGTCCTCACCGATCGAACCCTGCATAATCGGCAGCCCCATGTTGTAGTTGGGCCACGGTCCCTCGCCGAGCATCGGCCCAAAGCTGTAACGCGAAACGAAATCAGGCTGCTCCCCACGCAGTGTCATAAGGTAGTTCTCTTTGCCATTGACCATGAAACACCTCCAAATGTGTCGGTCTTCGAAAGCATTGAAATGCTCGTGCGCACCAGTCGGTGCAAAACTGTTGCTTATATGCAGCATGCCAAGTATGCCGCTCCAATCCAACGCTGTCAGAGCCTATGTGCAGATTCGACAACGACCACTACTAGCCGCACGTTGTTGCGTGCAAAATTGCCATGTGGATAAGATCGCGATTGGAGTGCTGGTGGCGAGAGTGCTGCTGCGGCGGGGCGCGCGCAGGCGCCACGCGGCGGGCGCGGCGGGCGGCGTAGTGCTGCGGGCGGCGGGCGCGGCGGGCGGCTACCGCCCGCGCCCCGCGGCGAGCGGTCACCTGCAGCGCGCTCGCACCCCGCGGCGAGCGGTCACCTGCCCAGCGCCCCGCGGCGAGCGTCCACCATGCAGCGCGCCCGCGCCCCGCCCGCGCCCCGCGGCGAGCGGTCACCTGCAGCGCGCTCGCACCCCGCGGCGAGCGTCCACCATGCAGCATAAAACGCCCTGGAAAACACCCAACTTAGCAGAATGGCTGAATAACTGCGAAAAACCAAACAGAATCATTACACTCTGGCTATAGACTTGCATCCGCGAAATGGGATAGTATTATGCCCTTAGCACTCTATCCAATTGAGTGCTAAATCAAAATGAACTTATGAAATCGAAGGAGGTCTTTAATGAGTCTCAAACCTTTGGGCGACCGTGTTCTGATCAAGCAGGATGAAGCTGAAACCACAACAACATCCGGCTTGATTATTGCGGCATCTGCCACAGAGAGACCGGATCGAGGGGTTGTAGTCGCCGTAGGTGAAGGCCGGCTAGATAACAACGGTAACCTGATAAAACCGGTAGTTAATGTTGGCGACACTGTTTTCTACAGCAAGTATGGCGGCACTGAGGTCAAGGACGGCGAAGATGAATTCATCATTCTGCGCTCCGATGACATCTATGCCATTTTCACTGACTAAATCACAGACTGGTAAGAGGAAGGATAAACCAAATGGCAAAAAGGATCCTGTTCAATGAAGATGCCCGCAGCGGTTTAGCTGCTGGTGTGAACAAGCTGGCCAATGCAGTCAAGGTCACGCTTGGCCCCAAAGGTCGCTATGTTGCCCTTGAGCGTCAGTATGGGGCACCTATCATCAGCAACGATGGTGTTACGGTCGCAAAAGAAATCGAACTCGAAGACAAGATCGAGCACATGGGAGCTCTGTTGGTTAGAGAGGTTGCTGTCAAGACCAACGATGCTGCTGGTGACGGAACCACAACGGCCACCTTGTTGGCACAGGTAATGGTCAACGAGGGCCTGCGCAACGTAACCGCTGGTGCAAACCCGCTGGCGATCCGTCGTGGAATCGACAAGGCCGTCGAGGCTGTTGTCGCCCACATAAAAGCAGATGCAGTCGAAGTTGTCGGCACCGAGCAGATCGCTAACGTCGGCACTATTTCTGCTGGTGACGAGACCATCGGCAACAAAATCGCTGAGGCGATGGACGTAGTCGGCTACGACGGCGTCATCACGGTCGAAGAAAGCCAGACTTTCGGCATGGAAATCGAAACCGTCGAAGGTATGCAAATCGACAAGGGATACATCTCTCCATACATGGCAACAGACATGACCCGTATGGAAGCCCAGCTGAGAGACCCCTACATCCTGCTGACCCCGCACAAGATCAGCTCTGTGCAGGAGATTCTGCCTGTGCTCGAAGCTATCATGCAAGCCGGACGTCCGCTGCTGGTCGTATGCGAAGATTTCGATGGAGAAGCACTTGCTACTGTACTTTTGAACCGTCTGCGCGGCACGCTGAATTGCGTCGCTGTCAAGGCTCCTGGCTTCGGTGACCGCCGCAAGCGGATGCTCGAGGATATCGCTGTCGTCACTGGCGGACAGGTCATCTCCGAAGAGTTCGGCATGCGCCTGGTCGACGCTACCCTCGATCAGCTCGGTCGCGCCAAGACCGTTACAGTAAACAAAGATGTCGCGATCATCGTCGACGGCGCTGGATCACAGGAAGAGATCGCCGGCCGTGTAGACCAGATTAAGGTTGAGATCGAGCAGACCGATTCCGAGTTCGATCGCGAGAAACTGCAAGAGCGCGTAGCCAAACTGGCTGGCGGTGTTGCCGTGATCAAGGTCGGCGCAGCAACTGATGTCGAGCTGAAAGAGCGCAAGAGCCGCATCGAAGACGCCCTCCAGGCAACTCGTGCTGCTGTTGAAGAAGGCATCGTTCCTGGTGGTGGAGTCGTCCTGGTCGACGCTCTGGAAGCACTCGAGAACCTGGTTGTCGAAGATCCCGACGAAGCCGTCGGCGTGAATATTGTTCGCAACTCACTCAGCGCACCGCTGAAAGTAATCGCTGACAACGCTGGGTTCGAAGGATCAGTAATTGTGGAGAAGGTCAAGGAACTTCCTGCTGGACAGGGCCTGAACTGCGCAACCGGCGAGTACGGCGACATGATTGCCATGGGCATCATTGACCCAGTCAAAGTCACTCGCTTTGCCCTGCAGAACGCTGCTTCTGTAGCCGCAATGATCCTGATTACAGAGGCTACTGTTTCTGACATCCCCAAGGATGGTCCAACCGCAGCAGAGATCGCTGCAATGAACGCATCCTCCGGAGGCATGTACTAGAAGCGCCACTATCTCAGCAATACAACAAAAGCGGGGTGCCTTCGGGTGCCCCGTTTCTTATTGCCTTTGGCCGCCAGTCCACCCACCCAGGTAGCAGACGAATGCCTGCCGCAATCGCCTAAACACCAGAAAACCACAGCGCCACTCCTCAATCCCGCCTGTTGCCAAACCGGAGGCAGTTGGTGGCAAAAAATCGCCTTTGTCGGTGTCATGGATGAGAGAAATTCTGCGTTATCACAGGTTATGTTAAGTAAAACTCTGTTTTCGCTTGGATTTCGTAGCTTCGAGTAACTCTGGACACCGACGAAGGCGATTTTTTGCCACCAACTGCCTCCGGTTTGGCAATGCAGGTAGGTTTTAAGGCTGACTACCGTGACGATAACCGTGGGGGGGCTGAGTATGGGTGGCCGAGGTGGCCGGAGGAGCCTGGCTGCAAGAGCGATGAACGAGCGCCACAAAGCCACTGCTTAGAAAGCTAATTTGAAAAACCACGTGAAGTTACTGCTTCAGACTTAACAAGGTTTTTTACTACCGTTCAGACAGCCTAAACAAGCATCTTCTATCTTCTTATGTGGATAAGAACTACCAGTGTTCTACGCAAAACTCAGGACATGCGCTAAGTACAGTACCTCTGCGTAAGCCGACCTGCAGCGACACTGGGCTACATCGACCACACAGGAGGAGCAAGTGAACCAACAGACCATGCAACACAGTTTAAGCAGGAGGCAGTTCTTAAGTGCAGCAGCTACAGTAGCCTTAGTCGGCCTTGCAGGCTCACTGATTGCCTGTAGTGACAAAAAAGGCGATAACAACCAGACTGAGAACGGTGGCACACCGAACGCTGAGCCGATTACCTTTGTCTTTCTACCGGATTCATCATCTGCCGATATGGCAGAGTCACGTCAGGCAGTAGCCGAGGCTATCAAAGCAGCCTGTGGACGCGAAGCCAGAATAATGACGACAACCGACTACAATGTCGGCATCGAGGCAATTTCATCAGATAACGTTGCAATGGGCCTGTATGGTGCTGAAGGCTATATTCAAGCTAACAGAAAGAACAGTAAGGTTCAGGCAGTGTTCACAAACAGCGACGACAATGGTTCGCTTGACCTGGCTTGTTACTATAGTCGCATATGTGTACGGCTTGAGGATGTAGACGAATACCGCAGCGGCTCGGGCTTTACACTGCAACCGCTTAAAGGCAAGAGCTTCAGCTTTGTTTCTGCAACTTCAACCTCTGGCTTCAAGGTGCCATCCAGCATCATTGTCGCTGAGTTCGGTCTTGAGAACAATGAGTCTCTGCTTGAGAATGGTGCCTTCTTCAGCGAAGTACTATTCGGTGGGTCGCACCAAGGCTCAGTAGTCAATCTAGTCAGCGGGGATGCAGATGCAGCAGCGTTTGACGACATCGATGTGGACATGTACCTCGACTTGGTTTCTGGTGAAGCAAATATGCCAGGTTCGATTTATCGTGTCAGCGATGACGCCGGCGATCCCTTTACCCGTGTTCGCGGTCAGCAGTTCATAATACTGGCAAGTACTCCTGTTCTGAATGCCCCCTTTGTCATAAATGAAAACCTGATCAGCCCCGAGGAGCGCGACGCTATTGTCAGCTATTTCTGTTCAGATGCTGTAGCAAACGATAAGCGGATTTTCAGAGATCCTGACGACGAAACAAAAACACTCTATACAAAAAAGACTACACACACTCGCTTTGTACCTGTGACGGACTCTTGGTACGACCCGCTGAGAAGAATTGGCTAGATAGCAAGGCTTGTACTGTCAAATGACGCAGAATCCGACACTCAACCAGGCGCAAGATTCAGCGAAAGGCAACCTACTTGAGATCAGGGGGTTAACCAAGTACTACATCAAAGAGCGTGCTGCCCTAAACGATGTCTCTTTTGACTTGCATTACGGTGAGCTGGTCAGTGTGATCGGACCATCTGGATCAGGCAAATCTACTCTGCTTCGCTGTATCAATCGCATGATCGAACCTACCGCCGGAAGCATAGTTTTCAGCGGGCAGGAAGTTATAAAGCTCCGTCGCAAGGAGCTTAGGATGCTACGAAGAAGAATCAGCATGGTCTTTCAGCATTACAACCTGGTACATCGACTGACTGCAGTAGAAAACGTCTTGCATGGCAGACTTGGCTACAAGTCGACTATTGCCGGAATGATCGGACTCTATTCTGAGAGCGAGAAAATGAAGGCTTTGGATATCCTGGCTCAACTGGACATCATAGATTATTCCTACGTGCGCATAGACAGGCTATCAGGTGGCCAGATGCAGCGAGTCGGTATTGCAAGAGCCCTAGTGCAAGATCCCCTGCTGATACTGTGCGACGAGCCGATTGCGTCACTCGATCCAAAGTCAGCCCGCGTCATAATGGGCTACCTGAGAGCGATTGCAGACACCTATGGCATTGCCTGCCTGGTCAATCTTCACCAGGTCGATTTTGCCATTGAATACTCAGATCGCATAATCGCTCTGCGCGATGGTGAGAAGGTTTTCGATGGCAATCCCAACATGCTTTCGACCGAGATGATCGAGGAAGTCTACGGAATTGCTCCCGATGCCTCTCAAATAACCCCGCAGATTCCCCTGGAGCCATTCGATGGATGAGGCAACCCGTTTCTTTCGCAACCGAACCATAACCATAGCGCTGGCAACGCTGGGTATTTTGGCAGTCAATCTGGTTGCAGGCGGCTATCTGCAGTTCAATGTGTCAAAGGCAGTCAGCGACATGCCGAACGGTATTGTCTGGATGTTCAGCAACTTCATTCCCAGCAAAGGCTCTCTGGAAAAGCTACCTATAATCCTTCGCCAGCTGTTAACAACTGTGATGATTTCAATCGCAGCCAGCTGCATTTCCGCGATCCTGGCTATAGTTCTGGCAGTAATCGGCTCTGAATCTGTAGGGCTCAAAAAACCAGTTCCCTTTATCGTGCGCACAATAGCTTCGGTCTTTCGCAACATCCCTACAGTCGCCTGGGCTTTGATACTGTTGTTCTCATTCAAGCAAAGCGAATTCACAGGCTTCCTAGCATTGTTCCTGACTGGATTCGGCTATCTGACACGCTGCTTTCTTGAAACTATCGATGAAGTCAGCGCAGGCGCTGTCGAAGCTTTACGAGCAACCGGAGCCAGCTATGGGCAGCTGATAGCTCAGGCTGTGATTCCGCTAACAGCGACAGCTGTGCTCAGCTGGGTGCTCTATATGATAGAAACCAATGTTCGTGATGCAACCTTGATCGGAATACTCACAGGTACCGGCATCGGATTTGTCTTTGACATGTACTACAAGAGCTTCCGCTATGATGCTGCAGCTCTGGTAATAGTCTGCATCGTTTTGGTGGTAATCGCACTGGAGCTGACATCCAATCTAATCAGGAGGATGATCCTGTGAGCGATACCACTCGAACAACCAATATGCCACTCGGTCAGGTCATAGCTCCAGTGGTCAGCCACAGCCTTGAGTCACCAGGCATGGGCCACGTAGCAGCAGAAGAGATCGAGCAAGCCATTCAGCGTGACCGAAATGGACAGATAAAAATCCGAGCCTTCTCACGCCAGAATATGATTGTGACAATCACGCTGTCTTCACTGGCAGTGCTGACCGTCTACACTATGATTTCGATGAATTATGGCAAGGCATCTTTTCCAGTAGCCATAAACGACGCGGTTTCCAATTTCACGACTATGATGACCAAGCCGAATATCGACGCTCATTTCAAGCTTGCCGACATTGTCGAGGGTGTGATCATTTCGTTGGCTCTGTCTGTGCTGACTACATTTATCGGCGCTTTGATTGCCTTTTTGCTCAGCCTGCTTGCAGCTGCAAACCTATCGAATAAGCTTGTAAGCGACGCAATCAAATCTCTGATGTCCCTGTTCAGAGCCGTCCCAACGATTCTCTGGGTGCTGATTTTTACCGTGGCAATCGGCTTGGGTCCGGAAGCCGCAGTTTGCGGCATGCTGTTTCA
>WQXZ01000041.1 GCA_009781525.1 Coriobacteriia bacterium
CCATAGACAGTAAGAGATGATCTTCGGTGCTCTCTTCAGGGGTATCCGAGCCAGGCATATCCCTGCTATGACAAACGCCCCGGTCAGGCTCATATTCAAGACTGTCAGGAAAAGCTTATCCATATTGACCTTCGGTGCCCCTCTCAGGTACTACGATTTTTGACTACATTGTCTAGACACGAATAGACTACACCACGTAGACATATCTGTCAACAAGCTTTTCTGTGGCTTTGCTGTTGTTACGAAATTGATGACATTGGTGCACCAGCGCTGTGGCTAGTACGTATTGTATGCTAGCGAAAGCACCGCGATTTTATCCACCTGAAAATGGAGCTGGAGGTGTGGCAGTGAACCGCTGAGTATGCTTTAGGCACTTGCGGCTTCGGCATCCTTTTTGATCTGGCTTCGCATAATGAAGAAGACGACTACTGCGGCAATCTCTGCAACAAGAACCACTATCTGAATAGTGCCGACGCTGAAGTTATCGTATAAGAAGCCAAACAGGGAGCTGCCGATCAGCAGAGCTACGCCGTAGGCGGTATTGAAGATGCCGTAGCCTGTGCCCCTCTTACGCAAAGGAGTGATGTCTGCGATCGCTGAGCGCATGATGGTTTCGTGTGCTCCCATTACTGCGCCGTAGCTAACCAGGCCAATAATGACCAGAGGTACGGAAGAACTAAGGGAGAAAAACGGAATCGCAGCTGTTGCGAAGGGGATGAACAGAAGGGTCAGCAAGCCACTCTGCTTGTTACCTGACTTCTTTTTGACCCTGTCATAGATGAAGCCGATAGCCAGTGCTATCACTGCATCCACTGCCATCGTTACCGAGTACATGATAGTTATCTGAGCATCCGGCATGACTGCCTGTGCCTTCAGATGATAGCCGATCAGGGCAAACTGGGCGAAGCCTAGTAGCGAAAAGAATGTGAATACAGTGTATATCCAGAACACTTTTGCCAACTTGTCAGACTCAGTGTGAGCAGTCTCTTTTACTTCCATCAGGTTGTTCTTGGTTACACTTCTAAAAGCCAGATAAACAATCAGCATGAGCAAAATGAATGGGAAGATCATGAACAGGAACCCCTTTTGGTATTCGGGTGCACCTTGTTTGCCTGTCAGCATGAAAACCACCGAAAAGACCATCGGACCACTGAATGCCCCAAGCTGGTCAAGTGCTTCTTGGAGGCCAAAGGCAAAACCGGTACCCACTTGGCCTTCAGCAACATGCGAAAGAATCGTATCTTTTGACGGGTTTCTCAGCGCTTTGCCAATGCGCTCGCACATCATCAGAACTACGACGAATTGCCATGAAGTGGTGAGTCCCATCATCGGAATCACTATTAACATGCCGTATCCTAGAAAAATAAACAGCCAGTACTTCTGGGTTCTGTCAGACGCAGTACCCGCAAGCAGGCGGAGTGAGTAGGCAAGAAACTCACCCAGGCCGACGATGATGCCAACTGCTGTTGCATTCGCGCCGAGGAGCTGCAGGTATTGTCCACTGGCGCTTCGTGCACCTTCATAGACTATGTCACCGAAAAGGCTCACCAATCCAAAGATGATTATGACTTTAACTGCGTTTGAGAAAGTGAATTTCTTTGTGTTGTCATTTACCATGGTTTTCCCTCTTTTAGAATAGTCGCTCCCGATATGTATCGGCACCTAACTATTATTCTACTGAGAGGCGTATGGTGTGTCAATGGTTTTTGCAGTGCGGGCTGCGAGCCGTGCTGCAAGCGCGCAGGCGCGGGCGGCGGCCAAGCGGGCGGGTCTCGCAGCGGGCGGCGGGCGCGAGCGGCGGGCCTCGCAGCCTAGGCGCCGCGGAGCAGGCGTTCGCGCAGGCGGCCTAGCGCCATTGTCAGTTCCTGAGAGCGTCCGTCTACGGTTAGCCAGATGCTTGCCCTGGTACGTGAGCCGTCACTGTTCTCCAAAACCACTGAGAAGTTATCTCTACCGGGGTAACGCTTGCAGATCTGTAGAAGCTCGTAGCTGGTCTCCTGGCTGAGGTTCTTGCTGGGTATCGAGAACTCTACTGAAGTCGGTTCGTCCAGCGCACCTTCCAGGCTGAGCTGCCTAACAGTCGAAACCAGGAACTGATGACCACGGTCGGATGACTCGTAGCGACCACTCAGACTCACCACGACGTCGTTTTGTAGCAGCTCTTCTACTTGCTCGAAATAGGTGGGAAATATTATGCAGTCAATCGAGCCCGAGTTATCCTCCAGGGTGAATCGAGCCATACGCTTGCCCTCACGGGAGTTAGAATATGACAAGCGGGCAACCATGCCAGCAAGGTTAATGTACTTCGCTGTCGGAATACCATTAGAGCCTGCCATCTGGATTGAGTCCTCAGTGTCTCCTGGCGCTCCATCTTCGTCATCTGATGCAACACCTTCATCCGCAGGGCTGTTCATGAACACCGACAGCGGGCAATCGCGCGCAGATTCCAGTAAGGTCTGGTATGGCCTGAGCGGGTGGTCGGTAACATACATTCCCAGTGCTTCGCGCTCAAAACCAAGTAGCGTGCGTGCGTCCCACTCAACACCATCAGGATCTGGGATTGTTTCAATGAACACTGGATCAACATCGTTTTTACCATCAGCTTCACCCATGAAAGCATCGAACAATGAAACCTGGCCCTCAGCTGTGTCTCTCTGACGTTTTGCGGCAGTCTCCATCAGCTTGTCGACCTCGATAAAACGCATCAACTGTCGACGTGTATAACCGGTCGAATCAAAAGCACCACACTTCACCAGCGCTTCAACTGTGCGTTTATTCGCTGAGGAGTTGCTGACACGATTGACAAAATCGTGCAACGATTTGAATGCTCCTCCGCGCTCACGCTCAGTGATAATCGCTGCTGCTGCGATTCCCCCTACTCCTTTGACTCCGGCTAAGCCAAAGCGGATGCCTTCAGGTAGAGGTGTGAATTCTTGTCCAGATGAATTGATATCTGGCTGAAGAACCTCGATTCCTGATTGCTTGCTTGCTGCGATGTACTGGATCAGGCGATCAGAGTTACCGATATAGCTGGTCAGCACTGCTGCCATATATTCAGTAGGAAAGTAGGCCTTAAACCAGGCGGTCCGCATGGTAAGGATGGCGTAAGCGGCAGAATGCGACTTGTTGAAGGCGTACTCGGCAAAGCCAACGACATCATCCCAGATGCGCTGGGCGATCTGGGCCGAGTAGCCGTTGCTTTGGGCTCCCCGCATCCAGTGATCCTTCATGGTCTCTTCGGTGCCGTCTGACCAGTGCTCGATCTTCTCCACCATTAAGGCTTTGTCCTTTTTGCCCATGGCTTTGCGAAGCCTGTCACTCTCGCCGGCGGTGAATCCGCACATCGTCATTGAGATGCGCATGACCTGCTCCTGGAAGACCATCAGGCCGTATGTCTCTTCGAGAATCGGACGGAGGCGCTCGTCATAGAAGGTAACCTCGCGGCGTTCGAGCTTGCTTTCGACGAAACTATTGACCACGCCAGCCTGAATCGGACCGGGGCGATATAGCGCGAGTACAGCGGTGATGTCTTCGTAGCGGTCGGTCTGCATACGGCGAAGAATCGAGGTCATGCCCTCGCTTTCGACCTGGAAGACTCCAGCGGTTTCGCCGTTTGCCAGCAACTCCATGGCTTTGGGGTCGTTTACCGGTAAAGTCTCAGGATCGATGTCACGCCCGTGGTTGATGCGAACGAACTCGCGTACCTTCATCAATACGTTCAAGGTGCGCAGGCCAAGGAAGTCCATCTTCAGGAGGCCGAGCTCGGCATTGCGCACACCATCGTACTGGGTGATCACCATGCCGCCCTTACTATCGAACTTGACAGGGATGTGGTTGTCAACGTCATCTGGGCAGATGATTACTGCCGAGGCGTGAACTCCCTCACCGCGAATCGATCCTTCCAGCTTCAGAGCAGCGTCTATCACACGCTGAGCATCCGGTTCGCCGTCATAGAGACTGACCAGGTTCTGGTTGTATTGCTCTTTGTTCTTGCTCTCATCCTTGTGTTTTCCCAGGCTGGCGGCCAGCGACACATCGGGACCGAATGGTATCAGTCTTGAGATCCTAGCGCCTAAAGAAATCGGATAATCAAGCACGCGGGTTGCATCAACCACAGCCTGCTTGGCTTTCAGTGTATTAAAGGTGACTACATGGGCAACGCTGCGCTGGCCGTATTGCTCTCGCAGGTGCTCAATAACATCGAAGCGCCCATCTTCGTCAAAGTCGATGTCGATGTCGGGCATCTCTTCGCGCTCCATAGACAGAAAGCGCTCGAAAATCAAGCCGTTTGCCAAAGGATCTAGCGACGTAATACCTAGTGCGTAGGCGATAATCGACCCTGCAGCACTACCGCGACCTGGTCCTACACCCACACCATTTCGGCGAGCCCATGCACAGAATTCCTCAACAACCAGGAAGTAGACCGCAAAGCCCTTCTCGCAGATAATGCGATACTCGTGCTCGAATTGCGCCATGACAGGTTCCGGAATCGGATCACCATAAAGGCGCTTCAACCCAGCCAGTGACTCCTGGCGAAGTTTGCTTTCGTTGGTCTCGCCCACCTGCAGTGGAACCGCAGGAAAAACATAGTCGCGACTCAGAAGGTCGTCTTCGATCTTCTGCGCGATCTCTAAGGTTGTATCGCAAGACTCAGGATAGTCACGCATCGCCTCGCGCATCTCTTCTTCGGTCTTCATGTAGAACTGGTCGTTAGAGAAACGCATACGGTCCGGGTCGTCCAGCCGACTGGCTGTGCCTATGCAGAGCATCAGATCCTGAGTAGTTGCGTCATCACGGGTCAGATAGTGAAAATCGTTAGTTGCCACTGTCTTCAAGCCAAGCTCACCAGCCAACCTGGTAAGCTCACGATTCAGCTCCATCTGGCTGATACTGCTCGAAAGCACAATGCCTGACTCCTGCATGTCAACCGAACGCTTCATATCATCAGGAGTGACCACGATACCCTGGTTCTGCAGTTCGATGTAGAAATCACCCGCAGTAAAAAGCTCGCTGAACCGCTCTGCCCATTGCCGGGCATCCTCTGGTTGCTGGCCAAGCAGCTTCTGCGCTACGATACCGCTGATGCAAGCTGATGTACCTATCAGACCTTCCGAGAATTCCGCCAGACTCTCCAAGGTTACACGCGGCTTGTAGTAAAAACCTTCGATTGCCGAACGCGAAACAAGCCTGACCAGATTCTGATAGCCGATGCGATTCCGCGCCAGTAAAATCAGGTGATAAAGCTCCGGCTTGCGATCACGCCTGAGCTCACTATCCGGTGTGAAATAAACCTCGCAACCGACAATCGGCTTCACCCCCGCCTTCTGACAGGCTTCATAAAAAGCCGGAACGCCATACATGAAGCCGTGATCAGTCAGCGCTACTGCTCCCATCTCAAGCTCAGCCGCGCGCTTTGCCATGCTGTCAACACGAGTCGCGCCATCGAGCAGAGAATACTCGCTATGATTATGAAGATGAACGAAGGCCATCGTCTCACCGACCGCCAGCAGCAGGATTATTCTGCCCGCTGATTCCCCTGCTTTGTGCAACCAGCTCAGCCAAAGACGCCTCATCAGCTACTCGATCCTGCTGGTCAAGCCCAAAAACCGTCCTATAACCGCCAGCCCCATGGTTGATACACTTAGAAACCCGCGCAATAGTGGTCGCCGAAGACCCTGTCGCTTCCTGGATCTTCAGATACGAAGCGCCCTGAGCCAGCATTTTGGCAACATCAAGTCTTGTAGCCATCTCAGTCGTCTCTCGTATCGTGCAAAGATCAGTCATCAGATTCGCAATCTGGTCTGGGTCTGTGATTTCTGCAAATGTCTTATAAAGAAAAGTTAACTGCTCGATCGAAGCTGTTTTATTCTTAACCATGAAGGCTCCCAAATCGTTTATCAAAGTCGCTTGCACTACGTCTCATTGTAGCAAGAATTCTGCTACAGTCTGGTTAACTTAGCCGTAACAGATTATTGTTTTTATGTGGATAAGACCTCTCTGGTGTAAAGGAGAATGATATGCGAGCAGTAGTGTTTTCTGATGGTCAAGTCAGATATGTCACCGACCAGCCAAAGCCAGTTGCCCAAGAAAACGAGAGCCTGGTCAGAATTGAGTTGTCTGCAATATGCAGCACCGATCGTGAGATCCTGCGTGGATATAGACCTGACTTCAGCGGCGTTCTTGGGCATGAATTCGTCGGGATAGTAGAACAGAGTGGTACTGCAAGCCTGGTCGGTCAACGCGTTGTCGGTGAGATCAATCTCAGCTGCGGCCAATGTCTCTACTGCCAGAGTGGTCGCCCTCATCACTGCTCGGAGCGGCAAACCCTGGGTATCAATAACAAGGATGGTAGCTTTGCAGACTTCATCACGCTGCCAACCGAACTGCTTTGGCCGGTTGGAACTGACATTACTTCAGAACAGGCAGTCTATACGGAGCCTCTGGCTGCAGCCTTGCGGATCACCGAGCAGGTCTCTTTTTCTGATGGTATACCGGTAGGAATCGTTGGCGATGGCAGGCTTGCCTTGATGATATGCCAGGTTCTGGCTGCGAGAACCAATGCCCGGATCACTGTTATTGGCAGGCATACTGAGAAGCTTAGACTTTTTGCACCATTCGCCGAGACCGCTTTGGAACCAGACGCAGACTCCACTGCAATAGAAAGCTTCGAAGTCGTAATTGATGCAACTGGTAATCCATCTGCTCTTGCGCGCTCAATCAGCCTGACCAGGTCTGAAGGTACATTGGTGATGAAAAGTACCTATGCTGAACAGGCTCTGATTGATATCAGCGAAATCGTTGTACGAGAGATCACAATCGTCGGTTCACGCTGCGGTCCGTTTCAACCTTCGCTCGATTTGCTGAGTAGCAAAAAGGTAGCTCTGCCCGAGCTAGAGCTGCACCATCCAGAAGACTTTACTGCTGCATTCGGCTCGCAAGCTTTCAAGTCAGCGCTTGACTTTCGGTAAAGCGCGGAGGTGCGAGCAAAGCTGCAGCCTAGGAAGCCTTCTGGTTTCTCTTGCTACTGGTGGTTCTCAGCACCATTGTCGGCTTGGCTTCTCCACGTACCGACTCTGCTGTCACAACAACCTCAGCGATTGACTCGCTTGAAGGCAGCTCGTACATCACATCCAGCAGTGTACGCTCACAGATCGAGCGAAGACCTCTGGCTCCGGTACCATGACCGATTGCTTCTTTGGCTATCTCTACCAGCGCACTATCCAGGAAGGTCAGCTGAACGTCTTCGAACTCGAACATCCTCTGATACTGCTTGACCAGTGAATTCTTTGGCTCAGTCAATATGCGTATCAACTCATCTTCTGTCAGCTCCCGAACATGACTGATCACAGGAATCCGGCCGATGAACTCAGGAATCATGCCGAACTTGTTCAAGTCTTCTGGAAGAACCTGACTTAGCAGCTCTGATCCTTGCTCGCTTTGTGATTTGACTTCAGACGCAAACCCGATGCTCTTGGTTCCTACCCGCTCAGCGATGATCTTATCCAGACCTACAAAAGCACCTCCCATGATGAAGAGGATATTCGTGGTGTCGATCTTCACGAACTCCTGGTGAGGATGTTTGCGGCCTCCCTGCGGTGGAACCGAGGCCTCGGAACCCTCGATGATCTTCAGCAGCGCCTGCTGCACGCCTTCGCCGGAGACGTCGCGGGTGATAGAGAGGTTCTCGGCTTTGCGGGCAACCTTGTCGATCTCGTCTATGTAGATGATGCCGATCTCGGCGCGGGGAATGTCAAAGTCAGCAGCTGTTATCAGCTTTAACAGGATGTTTTCAACGTCTTCGCCAACATATCCGGCTTCGGTCAGCGCGGTTGCGTCGGCAATGGCAAAAGGAACCTGCAGGATGCGCGCCAGCGTCTGAGCCAACAGGGTCTTGCCGCAGCCTGTCGGACCAAGCAGCATGATGTTGCTTTTGGCAATCTCGACCTCGTCGGCATCAAACTCGTCGCCCATCGAGATGCGCTTGTAGTGGTTGTAGACGGCAACGGACAGCGCCTTTTTGGCATGCTCCTGGCCTATCACGTAATTCGAGAGCTCCGTGAAGATCTCGACCGGTGTTGGCAGGTCAGTAAGTGGCAGAAAGCTGTCGTAGCTGTTTGTTTCGCGCTCTTCGCGCTCGGAATCGTGTTCGATCATCTCGTTGCAGAGCAAAACGCACTCGTCGCAGATGAACACCCCAGCGCCAGCTATGAGTTTGCGAACCTGGTTTTGGCCTTTTCCGCAGAAGCTGCAGGTGATATCAAATGAGTCAAAGCCGCTTCTCTCGTCGGAGAAGAGGTCATCGAAGTCCTGGTCTCGACCGCTGTTACGATTTGAGCCTCTGCCTCGTCCGGATCTTGATCCTTTTGAATCATCAGGCATCGGCACTCTCTTCTTTCTTGATGTCGCGAGAGTAGAAGATCTCATCTACCAGGCCATATTCTTTGGCTGCTTCGGCAGACATGAAGTTGTCGCGCTCAGTATCCTCGTTGATTTTCTCAAGCGGTTGCCCGGTGTGCTCAGCGATGATCTTATTCAGGCGCTCGCGGGCATAGGCGATCTCGCGAGCTGCGATCTCGATCTCGGTCTGCTGCCCCTGTACGCCACCAGAAGGCTGGTGGATCATGATGCGTGAGTTAGGCAGAGCGAAGCGCTTGCCCTTTGTACCAGCAGTCAGCAAAACGGCAGCCATCGAGCAAGCCTGTCCGAGACAGATGGTCGAAACGTCACATTTGATGAACTGCATCGTGTCATAGATTGCCAATCCGGCTGTGATTACACCGCCTGGCGAATTGATGTATATCGACACATCCTTATCAGGGTCGCTACTTTCAAGGTGAAGTAGCTGCGCTACAACCGAATTTGCAACCTGGTCATCAATCGCTTCACCTAAAAACACGATGCGATCATTTAACAGGCGAGAATAGATGTCGAAGCTTCTCTCTCCTCGCGGGGATTGCTCAATAACATAGGGGATAAGTGCGGATCTGTTTGCTCTGTCAACCATGATTACTCCTTTGCTCTCATGTGGTCTTACCTATAAGAATTATTCTTGATTCTCAATCTATTCCGTTGGTTGCTCGGCGGTTGCTTCGGGGTCGGCGGCGTCGGCGGATTCAGCGATGGCGGCGGTATCCGCTGGTTCGGCGGTGTCCGGATCGGCAGCGGCGTCCGCGGGCTCGGCCTCAGCCGCAGCAGCAGCAGACTCGTCTGCGTCAGGCGCAGGCGAGGTCTTCTGCACAGTATCTTGATCTTCGGCAGATTTCGGGGCTTCGAGTGAGACGATTGCCTCCTCGTTCAACTGCTGGGAAGCCTTCATGCGCTTAATGCCTTGGCGGATTTCTGTCATACGGCCAACCGCGATCCATTCTTGGATGGCGGCGTCGACATCGAGAGACTCGGCTTTCTCGAACTCGGCGCGGATGTCTTCTTCGGTTGCCTCCAGCTCATAGTGGCGCGCCCAGGCATCGAAGGCCATGGTCTGGCGGGCATTGTCGAGTGCCTGGGTCTGAACGCTCTCGCGAAAACTGTCGATGTCCTGGTTAATCGATGCCAGATAGGTGTCAAGTGTGACGCCTTGATTCTGGAGCACCATGAAAATGTCACTGTATATTCCCTGCTCTGTTTCGGATACTAGAAGTTCTGGTGGGTCTCCTTCGAGCCGCTGGGCCAGGGCATCGGCTACCCTTCGCTCTTTCAGCGCTGGCATCGTGGACTGAATCTGGTCACGCAGTGAGTCGGCAATCAGCTGCCTGAAGTGCTCAGCGCTCTCGTAGCTCAGCTTCTCTGAAACCCACTCGTCAGTCAGCTCGGGAACCACCCTCAGGTGCAATGCCTTGCATCTTGCATCGACATGAAGCTCCTGGTCTTCGCCATCTTCAGCGCCATCATAAAATGGCATCTCGAAGTCGAAGCTGACTTCGTCACCAGGTGCAAGTCCGATGAAATGAGCTTCGAAATCTTCTGGCATCTGGTCGATCCCCAGGTCAAAGGGAACGTTTTCTCCGCTGAGCGCGTCGACCTTCTGACCATCATTCGTGACTGTGATCTCAAGCGTCAGCCTGTCACCAAGTTGGCTTGTGCGGTCTTCGACCTCCATGTATTCGACATAGTAGCCGAGCATCGTGTCTACTCGTGACTGGATCTCTTCGGCGGTTGGCTCGTCTGCGGGTAGCTCTATCTGAACCGGTTCGTATGAAGAGAGAGTCAGCTCTGGAGCGGCAGTGAAAGTGAAGGTGTAGGTGTAGTCCTCGCCGGCAATAGCAGGCTCGATCGTACTCATGTCCGGTGCATCCAGTGGCACGTAACCCTGATCGTCAATCGCTAGCAGGTAGCTGGCCTTGATGACCTCGTCTGTTGCCTCTACCAGAAAATATTCTGGCCCACCGAATACTTTATCCAGCACGCTACGCGGTGCCTTGCCTTTTCGAAAGCCCTTGATGCGGTTGTCTGCAGCTTTGGCATAGGCTACTTTGAGCGCCTTCTCAATCTCTTCAGTCGGAATCGTTACGGTCAGTTCGACCTTGTTCTCCTCAAGCTTATTCGTCGTAATGTCCAAGGTACTAAATCCTTTCCAAGTGGAAAATGATGATAACCGTGTAAATATAGCATAGTGTGCACCTCAGTGATTTCTTCATGGCGCATTTTGCCGTGCTTTCGTTGCTGAGTACGATACGGACTGCCATCCACAGCGCAGCGCCGGGGAGGCACGGTGGCGGGCGGCGCAGCGGCAGCCGCAGCGGGCGGCGGCTGGCGGCTGGCGGGAGCGACGGCCGCAGCGGGCAGCGACCGGGAGCGGCGGGAGGCACGGTGGCTGGTGGCGCGAAGCGCCCATTCTAACCGCGAATAACCACCATTCGGCATCCGCCCCGATTCATGGTTAGCTTACTCATTGGGAGGTGTTACCGGTGCACTATGTAACTTTGCCGACTTTGCAGCACCCCCTACAGCCCCCTACAGCACCCCTGCAACCCGGCAACCCGTAGCCGTCTGCTTTGAGATCCGTTGCCAAACCAGAAGCAGTTGGTGGCAAAAAATCGCCTTCGTCGGTGCTTGTCCTTAGCTCAGAAAGCCAAAACCAGGCTAAATCAGCCTAAAACACCCTCGTAGCTTTACATAATCAGTGATAATCCAGGAATTGCTCGCTCATGCACACCGACGAAGGCGATTTTTTGCCACCAACTGCTTCTGGTTTGGCAACGGGGTGCTTCTGGAGGTTCTGGAAGGCATGAAGGTCAGATCTAGCAGAAAAAATGGTTGAATAGGTGAGAGGTTGCTCGTGCAGGTTAATTGTGCGGGTTGCTCCTGCCGCACCCTCACCCCGTCAGCGAA
>WQXZ01000042.1 GCA_009781525.1 Coriobacteriia bacterium
GACGTGATTTGCGAATCCCTCCTTCTCCGCCAGTAATATTTCCCTGAGAGCCTGCAAGGTTCTCGGGGAATTATTCGTTGTTGGGATGCTGGGATTCGAACCCGTGAGGGATTCGTGTCAAGAAACGTGCTTGACGCACGTATCATGCTCGCTATAGATTCTCTATTATCACGAGCACAGTATTATTGCCGTATACTTATAAAATGATTAATACTGCAACCTCAAGCTGCAGGCTTGTGGTGACGGACTATTGTTTTGGAGGGGCTAAATGCATTGGGGCTGGATAAATACCCTGGGGTTAGCAATAGTTGCACTAATGCTCATTCCCAACATCGTTTTTGCGTACAAAAACAAAGCTGTTATGAATAACGATACAAACAAAGCGTTAAAGATTTCAGAGCAGATAGGTCGATATGGGTCTATGGCCTTAATGGTTTTGCCTGTCGGTATACCGCCATTTGGTTTTCGAACGCTCGCAGAGCTTTTCATTTGGCTGGTGGGAATGTTTATCTTAGTTCTCACATATTGGGTTTTTTGGTACCTCTTCTCTAAAACACCACACAAACGATTTGCTCTTTCGCTTGCTGTTATTCCATGTGTCATTTTTCTTTTTCATGGTGTTTTGTTGAGGCATTGGTTGCTAATAATTTTTGGTGTTGTGTTCTCAGTGTCTCACATTACAATCACTAATAAGAACTACCCCGCATAGCAAGCATTAAATGAGAACGATTCATTGAAAAAGCTTGCCCCCATTCTGCTCTGAGTCACAATACCAATACTCAAATCTCAGTTCGCACCCACAACAGCAGAGACGAGCAAGTAAATATAATTGTGACCTTATTGGATACACTTACTGCCACTGATTTACACTCTTCTGCATTGCTGTTCTCAGAATATCGAATTTGGGACTGTATCAATTCACGTTTCTAGTAATTGCTAGCTTATTTCTGTATAGTGTGTACATTGCATATCATTACTACTGTGTCCAAGCACTAGTTTTGTTTCATTATAATGTTTGCATATCTCTACCATTTATGTGTGCAATTTGTGTCAAGAGTATTTATCATGGTAGCAGCTGATTTTGAAATCATCGTAGCGAGAATGGGGAGTGGTGAGTTCAGAAACTTTGCAACAGCAGAATAGTAGGCTTTGGGACTTGTTAACCACAGGTGCTCTGCTCAGTAAAACCATGTTCGTTTTTCTCTGTGTTACCGGCTTGCTCTTTTTCTACTCAGCTCTCTTGAGAAGGCTCAGACACCGGTTGGAAGGCACACACTTCATCGTGCTTTGCGCAGCAGCTGTGTTTTGGTCGGTTTGCTCGATGTTTGCCTTGTTCACTCCACCAAGTGCAGAGATGCTGGGTACGCTCAGCTTGGTCGGAATCGCCCCAATACCTGCATTGCTATGCTTGCATATCCAGCAACAGGTCTCCCACCGTGAGCAAGAAATCGTACCGTCTTTACTGCTGTTTTTTGTTCCCGGCTTCCTGATGTTTAAAATCATAAACGACCTTTTCTTCCCTACGGTTCTGCCCATACTTCCACCGATCAGTGAAACCGAATGGTACATGATCGCTTTCAACCTATACGCAACTGTTGCACTGGTCAGATCTTATCTCCTGTGCTTCAACGTGTTCTACCAAATGCCCAAACGTGCACGCCGATCTACCTGGTACATGCTGATAGGCGTGACTGCGATTGTGGTCTTACTCGCATTCGGTGAGCTGTGGAAAGTGCAGCTTTCCGAACTGATTCCGACCAGTGAGATTTTAGATATTCTATTGCCATTGGGTGCACCGGTTGCATTGCTGATCACGCTGTATGTGTTCTATAACGCTCTGCTGGTCATGCCGGCGTCAGAAGTCATTGTCACGTCACGAGAATTTGTTATGGGCGGTCTCTCGACTGCAGTACTTATCCTCAATCAACAGCAAGAGATTCTTGACTGGAACCGAACAGACTGGGAAGAAGGCTACCCGCTTCCCAAACCATTATTCCGCGAACCGATCAGCGTCTATCGAAAGCGTATGGTTACGCAGAACAACTTCAGGGTATCACCGCATGACGATAACATCATCATCACGAACCAGGATGATATCGAACGATACTTCCTGTTTGACACCCATATTGCCAGCAACAGCAAGCGTACATTCGGCTATGTGCTCGAAATATCTGAGGTCTCCCCCATGTATACTCTGCTCAGGTACTTCGAGGAAATCGCTCACTTTGACACACTGACCGGGCTTCACAACCGCAACGGCTACTTCAACTACCTGAGCACTATCGTGGCTGAAGAGAACATGCCGCTACTGATTTTTGTCGGGGATGTCAACTACCTCAAGACCGTCAACGACACTTACGGACACCTGGTTGGTGACGAGCTGCTTAAGACAGTCGCAGAAGTAATCAAGCTAGCCATGCCAGCCGGTGCATTTGCAGCACGCACCGGTGGAGACGAGTTCGTAGTACTGATACCAGGCGCAGGTGAACGCATCGCCGAGAGGTTTAAAGAAGATCTCATCTCACTCTGCTCCAGGGTTAGCCACAAGGTTTTCGGCGCACCAAGCATTTCGTGGGGCTATGCCATCATGCAATCAACCAGCCAGTCATATAATGACATCTATGAACAAGCCGACTCCATCATGTATGAATATAAGAAGACCCGACTCGAAACCCGCGGTAGCGGCCTACTACCCAGCCGACAAGCAGAACCTGAGCCGGATTCTGACTAGCGCGACCTCAGTATCACCTCTTCATACACCGCACAATAATCATCTGGATAAAATCACGTGAAAAACATAAGCAACGGTACAGCAATCAGTCAATTACCGATTACGCTACCCTCATACGCCAAGCTGAACCTTTCGCTGGCAGTTAGTGAAGAGATTGTTGATGGTAAGCACTTACTGCAGTCGGTCTTTACAACCATTGACCTGTCAGACCAGCTATGCATTGACATCTCTGCCAAAGCGGAGCCTGCTGTAACCATAGATATGACATTTGCCGAAAGGCTGCATAGGATACAGATACCCCTGCAGAAAAACATCATTTACCAGGCGATCTGCGAGTACCTGAATCAGCTTGAACAGACACTACCGATCAACCTGCATATCACTGTACAGAAAAACATCCCAACCCAGGCTGGCCTTGGTGGTGGTTCGAGTAACGCAGCAGCTGCACTTAATGCCATGCAAATGCTGTGCGATAACACGCTGAGCACAGAGCAGTTGCGCACCATTGCTGCAATACTTGGGGCGGATGTCTCGTTCTTTTTAGATGGTGGTTGCGCACTTATGACCGGGCATGGCGAGCACATGGTAGCCAGGCTTTGGCTACCTCCGATAGACATTGTTTTAGTAAAACCAGATTTCGGTCTTTCCACAGCATTAGTCTATCAGCAGTTCGACCGCTCACCAAAGCCTGCTGGCAACATAGATGCAATGGTTGACCTACTCCAGCCACCCTCACGAAGAAGTAATAAAACAGTCAATGCTGAGAATCTGGCTGCGCTGCTTACAAATAATCTGACACAGGCAGCTGAGTCACTGGCGCCTGAAATCGCGAATATAACCGCAGCATTAGAGCGGCAGCCTGGTATTTGTAAGGCCATGCTTGCAGGCAGTGGTTCGACAGTGTTTGCCATAGCCAAAGATCGCCAGTCTGCACTGTCGGCAGCAAAGATATTCGACGCACAAGGACTCTTCACTAAGGTCTGCAAAACAATCTAGTCGGGTCAGCCGACCAGCCAACAGCACCCTGCCAGCCCCGGGCACCAACGAGCAGCGGCAGGGCGCAGCGAGGTTTTATCCAGATGCATTAAAACAAGGCAGGCAGCTAAATGCTTCCAGGTGGATTTATCCTAGAAATACTCCTTCGAAAGCTCGTTGATCTTTTCGGTCACGGCATCGTAGACGCCGGGATAGGTGCTGCCCGGACCGCCTGCGACCAGGCTGGGGATAAAGTAGTGCTTACCTCCATCGGCGACGGCTTGGCGCACCTCGCTGTCGATCAGCTCGGGCGTCCAGTCGGCGCGGTCGATGCGGCCGTTGTCCAAGCCGCCCTGAATCGTAATCTGGCCGCCGTAGTGCTCGATCAGCTCAGGGATGTTGTTGGTGGTCATCGCGCCCTGAAAAATGTCGATGCCCATCTCGATCATCTGCGGAACCAGCGTCGCGGCATAACTGTCGCTGTGGTGCACGATCAGCTCGATGCCATTTTTCTTGTACCAGCCGTAGAGGCGCTTGTAGACCGGCAGGTAGACCTGATCGAACATCGCAGTGGACATGAAAGTCGAGATCTGGCTGCCCCAGTCGTCGTGATGCAGCATCGCGTCAGGATGAATGCGATCGATGATGGTCTTGGCGTAGGCGATCTCCCAATCGGCGTACCACTCGACCATCGCCCGAACCTCATCGGGATCCTCAGCGATGGCAATCAGCGCGCCTTCCATACCCATCAGGTGGTGGGTCTGCTCAAAGAGCCCAGGCGCGATCATCATGGCTAGATACTGCTCGTTGCGATCGCAGGCGGCAGCGCTGTTGATGAAGTCGACATACTCCTCCTCTGGATAATCAAGGTTCGGAGCCTTCAGCACATCCCGCCACTGCTTGATGTCATTTAAGACAATCGTCTCTGGGCGGTGAATCGGCATTCCACCGGGATACCCCTCCGGCCAAGCATACGTAACGCCCCAAATGTTGCGCCAGGTTCGACCTGGACCACCCTGCTCCGGCGCATTGCGCTGCAACGGATGCCCGAACCCCGCCAAGAACATGTACTCGTACTGATTGACAAACCGATCCGGATTTCCACCCCTCATCGTTTCTACTAGATTCTCACGTTTGGTTAGCATGGTTTCCTCCAGGTTGTGATTAGCTATTGCTTGCATCATTGGCTGTGGTTATCTAACTCGCGACCTTCAGCCTGTTGCCATTATACAACCATGTGGATAAGACCTCGCTTGTTTTATTGATAGCCCGCGTTCGCTGTCTCGACTTATTGCGACTACGATTGGGGAAGCTGGTCGCAGCCACCTCTGTTTGGCTTCGATGGCCTCGGCAACCTACTGCAGTCCGCCGCTGTCAGCTCCCGTTAGTTCGCAGTTGACCCCCGCTATTATGCAGTCAGCCCTCTGCTCAGTCTCTGTTATTCTGCTATCAGCCTAGTCAGCCTCCGATTGGCTCAGTCGACTGCAGCCACCTCCGATTAGCCCCGGACCGCAATCGCCTCCGATCAGCCCCGGACCGCAATCGCCCTCTGTCGGCCGCAACCACCTCCGATTAGCCTTCGTCGACTGCGATCGCCCTCTGTCGGCCGCAACCACCTCCCAATCAGCCCCCATCAACTGCAACCACCTCCCAATTAACCCCATAATTGTTAATATACTGCCAATTGGCAGAAAGAAGCGAAAAAATGGCACAGATTGACGGTTGTGTTTTGTGAATCACCCAGATTCTGCTGGTTTTCCTGTGAAAATGGCTACTTGTGCTCCATTTCTTGATGTGAAATAGGCAGACTATACAGCTGGTTATATGCAAAGTGTGCAGCTTGTCTAGTACTCGATTGATTGCAGCGTGTGTGCCAAAGCTCAACCGTCAATCTGTGCCATTTTTTCGCTTCTTTCTGCCAACGGAGTTCAACCTGGAAGGTCGATTAGGCTGGCAATCAACCGGCAGCTAAGTTGACTGTGACTGCCAAGGCTATCAACCCGAACGCTAAGCTTGGGCTGATTCGTAGGTTTTTCAGCACAACTACAAGCTGTTTGCGCAGGTCAGATGCCACGCAACCAAAAGTTGCGAAAAATTCAAACTACAGTTGGTAGCAGCAACTACCGATTCAGCCTTACTCTGAATGCCGTAAGATGTTCTGAGACGATAAAGGAGAGCAACATGAACGTCGAAATCGCTGAGCGCTTGGCAAATAGGCGAAGGGAAGCAGGTTACTCGCAGGAGGCTTTAGCAGAAAAGCTTGGTGTCACTCGCCAGGCAGTATCAAAGTGGGAACGCTCTGAGTCATCACCAGACACAGATAACCTGATAGCTTTAGCTCGCCTATATGGAGTGTCTTTAGATGAATTGATAAATGTGCATCCAGCTATCGAGGATGATATTGCTTTTGAAGCTGCTGATCGAGCGCAAATGCATCGAGCTGTATCCCAAGCAAGCTCAGGTGCTACTGCGCCAGGTGTGATACAGACTGCAGCACCAGCTATGCAGGCTGCGTCACCTGCCCCACAAGCTACTGCTAATGCTGACGATAACTCTGAAGAGACTCAAATCGCTGACGAAGATACTTTTGTGCGAATCAACTGGCGGGATGGAATTCATGTTAAAGATGCTCGCAAGGGTGAGGAAGTGCGCGTTGGCTGGAAGGGCATCAGCGTTAAAACGAGAGATGATGATCAATTCTTTGAGGAGAAATGGTTCGATGATGATGACGATGATGATCAGTATGACAAGCATGTCTCGATAGGTATCGATGGTGATAGGATTCTCAGGTACGGTAGAAGAAATCGGTGGTTTAGGTTTCCATTTCCGCTAATCGTGATTCTTGGCTATCTATTAGTCGGATCGTTTCTTCCTCCGCTTGAGCTGGCGACGAATACTGTTAACCCCTGGTTTTATGGACTGTTCTTGATTAACCTTATTCCACTTTACTATATGCTCATCTCAGCAGTTAGTCGAAGAGCGCCGCTGCGCTTTTTGCAGGGAGCCTACCCTCTGGCATGTGTAATTTTTTTCTGCTGGATGGCTTTCGTGGTGCGCGAAGTGCATCCGGCTTGGACGATATTCTTGACGATCCCGATCGTAGAGTGGGTTCTTGAGGAGATTCGTCGGTGGAGACGTAAAAGACAGGACGCAGTAATCGACACGGAGCCGATTGTTTGATGTGCAGGGCATCTCAGCTTTTCTAGGCGTTAAACAGGATGGCATTCGAGCCACCTTGTTTAACTTTGCTTGTCGCTTGTCGCCGCGAGAAGCTCAGCCTTCGCAGCCGCAACTGCTTGTCATCGCGAGGAGCTCAGCCTTCGAAGCCGCAGCTGCTTGTCGCAGCTACTGTCGCAGCCATCGCTTTGCCTACCGCTGCAGCAATGACTTCCGCCTGCTCCCTGTCACGACCGTTAGACCGCCAGCCAGAAGTGCACCGGATAGAACCAGCAGCCACACAGAACCATCTCCGGTGTTCGGCGTATTGGATCCCGGTGGCTTCTTTGGCGGAACCGGAGGCCCTGGCGGATCAGGCGGGTCTGGAGGTGACGGATGGCGTGTATTGGTAACAACTGCATCTTGCCAGCGATTGGTCTCGCTATCCCAGACTGGCTGGGTGTAGCTGATGTCGTAGTCTGCGTTTACGTTGCCAGGACCATATGGTGTGAATACCAGGTTGCCTGAAACAAGAGCAACTGTGCCCTCCTTGACGGTATAGACAATGCGAGAGTATCCATCTGGTACCATGGTAGAAGACTTCATAAAGCAAGCAAGACCGGTAAACGTGTAGCTCCAACTGTTGCCTGCGTCCAACCTGACTGGAACCCCAATAACGTCATCGTTAGCATATAGTTGCACCCAAACAGAGCTTTGCGCTTGGCCTTCCCATTGTTTTGTTACGGTAACTCTTGTACCAGGAGCGTTCAGTCTACCGTTGTTGCCAAGGGTCTGCACAACTATGCTGCCAGGGCTTTGGATACCTGCACCACTGCTGCCTGGAGCAAAGACTGCGTCTGAAGTCTGAGTGGTATTTGAAGTTTTAGCTACCCAAGTGTCAGCACTGGTGTTTTGGGTACCGGCTTTAATATGCAGCTGTCCTGAAATGACTTCGACATCGTCTGCGGTAAGCGTTACAGGCTCATAGCTAGAGCGCTCAAAGCCAGGATAGTTTGCATCATAATACTGCTGCAGCACATAGTAGGTAGTGTCGGCAGAATAGCTTGTGGCAGCTGTACCGTCAGAATCACTGAATAATGGAGTGTCATCAGTAAAAATATAGTATCGGTTCAAAAGGCTTGGGTTAAAGATGACGGTGGTTCTATTCAGAGAGTCTGAAGCTGGGTGACCACCATCGTTCGTATAGTAGTACCAGCCATCATTGCCATCTGAAAAGTCTGCCTTATATTGTTCGGATACTGCCAGGGCGTCTTCAATATTGTCAAGTAACCCAACCTCGTATACACAGCGAATCGGTGAGGCTTCAACAATATCCACACTTAGAACAGCACGACCAAAAGTCTGCTGCTCCTGCACGGTACGCATCGGTATCAGGCTGGCAGGAATATACCAGCGTACATTCTGTTGACCTTCAAGTAGATACACATCAACAGTAGCGCCTTCGTTCTCCAAGCTAAACAGACCTTCCTGCAACGCAGTTATCACCAGAATCGAAGCCAGGCCGATGTCGGTGTCTTTTCCTGTAACACTGTTGTGCACGATTCCCTTAACTGAGTAGTGCTCAACAATACATGCAGCATTCGCCGGCGCTTCGTTGACCTCACCTGTTGTTGTGTCGTAGTAATTCTCAAGCCACTCGGCATCAAAGCCCCCATACCACTTGATTACGGCGCTGTAGTCATCAGCATTGTTATAGTACAGGCTTCCTCCGGCTTGACTGGATAAGATCAGGCTCTCAGCACCAGCAAAACCGATTTCTGTTGTAGTACCGCTGAGTTTTCGCCACGCCCCCATCTCCTCAGCAAACCAATACCAATAACTGCCACTACCAGCAGCGCCACCTTCCATTTCAGCAGCAAAGTCAGCCCCATCATAGAGCTGGTTGTTTATCCAGAAACCAAGTGGGTTTTTAAACTCCACATACTGGCCAAGCGTATCTGAGAACATCATATGACCAGTAAAGTCCGGATCTTCCGGATCAGTCTGGGTCGAGTAGGCTTTCTGAGTAACAATGTCTGATGCTATGGCCTCAAAGGCTTCCATCAGCTTTTCAGGATCTTCTGCCGGATAGTAGCCATCGGTGTAGTCAAAACTATCAAATATCATCTTACTGTCTGCAGCATTCCAATTGGAAAGACCAGGCAAAAGAACACGTGCGGTACTGGGTGGTTCAACCCTGCTAAGAACCGGAAAAGCTCCAGTATGGTGTGTGCTTGGGTCAACCAGATTCTCCAGCAGGTTCTTCATGTTGTATGTAACTCCACTGTGGGTATAGCTTACTGAGCCGGCAAAGGTCATTGGATCCAACACAGCTTCCTGGTCGATGCTGGGCTCGCCAACCCCTATGGTGTAGACCCACGCGAAATTCTCCCCATAATTAGTTCCGTAGTAGTGTTCAGTTACCAGCTGTTTGAAATAGGTAATCGTAGCAACCGCCAGCAGGTCGTGGCCCATATCACCGTTAATACGATTGCCTGTGTCATATAGGGTGTCGTCGCTGCTGTCGGTGCTCAGGAACTGGTAGTCTTGCCAGCCCATGGTCGGCTCGCCGTCAGTCAGCAGCACCATAACCGGCTTGCGCGGAACCGTTACCGTGTAACCTGGTGATATCTCGAAATCGTAGGTGGTATCTGGGTTGTCCAACAGAACTCGCGCTCCCCGATGGATTCCCCGCTGGGTTGGCGTGCCGCCTTCAACAGCCGTGGCTGGAGTCGAAACGCCAAGTGCAGAATTGACCTCGATAGTGGTGTCGGTGCCATTTGCTCCCACGAAAAGAAACTCACCATTGCTTGGAATGGCATAGTGATCGAGCGGCAAAATGTCCACGATTTTCGGTTGTGGAGTTGCCTTGTAGCTTGGAATAGCACCGTAACCCACGATGGCAACCCTGTTGTCAGGATGCGCCTCCATCAGCGTTTTTATGGCAAAGTTTAGCGCAGTGATCATAACCTCGACACGAGTGCTGTCGCCAAGTGACTCGGTCATCGAGCCGGAGATATCGATAATGAATACCACGTCAACCGGCTCAGCTAAAATGTCAACGGTGTAGCTCTGCGAAAGCGCCGACAGCGTTACCAGAAAGCTCTCTGGTGATGACGCGGTGATGGTGACCGCTGCGTTTCCTCCCGAATCGTAGATTGTCGCAGCGTCAGTGTTCACTGACTTGTCTGTCCAGATGCGCCCATTGTCTAATGTAGTTGAGCCAAAGTAGTTGACATGATTACTAGTGTTGGGGTCAGCAACCTTGGTAAACACATCAGAAAACGATTCTGCATAGGCAACTCTCGGCGATGGCAAACACAGCGACACGGCAAGAGTGATTGCGAGTAGCGCATAAAAGCCTGCCAGCAACCGCACTGAGCGATGCGGGTGTGACCAACTGGCTAACTGCATGCTCGGCTGACTGGCGAATTGCGCACCAGATCTACCAGCAAGCCGTGCGCCAGCCCCATTGCCCGACCACGTAACACGCCAGCTGCCTTCTTTACTTATTGTTGATTTCACTTTCCCCTCCTTGCGCTTTGAACCCACGGAAGGTAGCCGCCATGATACTCGGCTAATTGCATTACTATCCCCCCATGGATAATCAAAATCTCGTACACCACTGGTGCTCAGCTAATATTACATGATAGATTACTAGCTTTCAAAGCCGCGAGATGGTTTTTTGTAGCAAGTTGGTGCTTTTTGTGGATAATACCTCCTCTGCGTGCCTGAAACCCAAACTTTTGGTGTGAAGTGGACCTTCCGCTCAAGTGTCGAGAGTGTCCAGTAGATGCGCACTTTCTGCAAAGATACTGCCTCTATTGAACCTCAGCTGCCAGTTTCTCAATGGTGGTAATGTCTAGACCTGTGATTGAAGCGACAGTATCGGCATCTAGTCCTTTAGCGAGTGCAGTTCTAGCGACAGCATGGGCTTTCTTAGACTCTCCTTGCTCCACACCCTGCTTAATACCCTCTTTCATCGCATAGTCAAGTTGACCCAGTCGGTCGGCTTCAGCCATTAAGCGTCTGTCTATCATCTGCCTCTCCTCATAACTTAAGTCCTGCTCAAGTGTCAGCTCTAAGGCTTTGTGCATGTAGTCCGGTACATCATCAGAGAAGCTACGTTCTTTGAAGAAATCCATCCATCTGGCGATATTGTCA
>WQXZ01000043.1 GCA_009781525.1 Coriobacteriia bacterium
CTTAACGCAGCTACCGTCGACGCTACCTACTGCTCTTGAGGTGCTTGAATGCCAAGGTAACAACTTAACGGCTTTGCCGCCACTGCACGATGGACTTCAAACCTTAGCCTGCTTCGATAATCTGCTAACTGGGCTGCCGAGTCCTCTACCGGGTTCCCTGCAAATACTCGACTGCAGTTACAATCTCATAACAGGCCTTCCAGCCTTGCCGGAGAGTCTTATATGGTTTTGGTGCGAATTCAACCTACTTACTGGCCTTCCGGTTTTGCCAGACGGGCTAGGGTACCTCAACTGCTCAGGGAATCCGTTAGCTGCTCTCCCTGCACTGCCTGACAGTCTTCAATACTTGGAGTGTTACGATAACGGTTTAACAGGGCTACCGGCGCTACCTGCTGGTCTGGTTGGTTTGGATTGCAGTGACAATAAACTACCGGGACTACCGCTTCCACTACCTTCAGGTTTGATAGGCTTGGACATCAGCAACAACCTTATTACCGCCCAGCCGTATCCACTGCCTGATGGTATGAGGTATTTTTATTGCGATTACAACAGAATCACATCTATCAATGTCGCAAACTGCAGTTATTCACTTGAAGAGCTGTCAGTTACAGGGAACCCGCTTACAGAGCTGATACTTGCGGACACTTGTACTGTGTACCTAAAGACAATCGGTGTCGGTTTGATCAATGTTATCTCAATCGACCTTCATACCGAAAGCGAGGAGTTCGCGATTATTGAACTCCAGGCGATTCCAGGTGCTAACTGGAAGTTCGACAGCTGGATCAACGAATTCGATAACGACTATGACGGCGAACCAGATGACTACTTCTTTAATTATGTTTCCTTTGATGTAGATGAAGATTTCAACACGGTGACCATTGGTTACAGAGACCTTATTACTGAGGTTACAGTCACTGCCAAGTTCGTCCAGCTTCCAACCACACCAGGAACTGGTGACTATGCCTGGATGATGATTATTGCAGCCCTCTCAGTACTGGCTCTTGGTGGCGGATTACTGCACTACCGCAGGCGCCAGCTTGCAGCTTAGGGCTTAAGCGTTTGACAGCTTGGTTTTTTGCGGGTGGCGGAACTGGACAATAGAGACAAAAACAACCGGGTAGCCAGACGGCTGCCCGGTTGTTGATGACGGTGTTTCTTTTGCGAGAGCATCACGAAATGGTGATCATTGTTTTTCATTGAGCAGCGCAGGTTTACTGCAGGTAGCATGCGCCATTCTAAGAGCCAAAGGTCTTTCAAGAAAACTAACTATATTGTCATAAGTAGAGAAAAGTAAAAAGTCATTACGTACTTAAAAGCTTTCATCGTAAACATAGGTGTGCTCTTGTCGTTTAATCAGAGTTCCTGTGTCGAGAGTTGCGACCTTGCCACTTGTCACGGTGTTCGCTACCACCACCGCGGTTACTACGGCGATCTATACTGCGTCCACCACGGTGATTATCACCTCCACCACCGCGGATGCTACGGCGCTCACCATCAGAACCGTCAAGACCACGCTGTCGACTACCTCCATGCCTATCACTATGGCTATGGCGATAGTTCGAGACAAAACCTTCCATTCTTTTGCGACGCTCTTCGTACGCATCATCTGGGAAAAGCTGCTCATACTGTTTGATTAACTTGCCCAGATAGTCGCTAAAGGTCTGTAGCTCCTCCTCGCTCAAACAGTCAAGAGCGTCCATGTCGTCAGAAGTGTTCTCGTCAATAACCTCAGCAGCCTTAGCTCCCTCTTCTGTTAGCTTAACCGTCATGATCCTCTTGTCATCTTCGGATTGAGAGCGTGTGATTAGCCCTCCCTTTTCGAGTTTTGTGAGGAGCTCGGCAAGAGACTGCCTGCTCATACCTAACAGGTAGGTAAGTTCGCGCTGGGTGATCTCGGGCTTCATCTCAAGCACTGCCAAGACTCTGCCCTGCCCACGGGAAGGATTTAACCTACGCCCGCCAACCATTTCTTTTTGTTGCGATGCCCTATGCATCAATAACTGAAGCTGTTGCAGCTGCTCAGTTATTGTTGTTTTGATTTCGTTCATTTATTGACCTCCTAAGTCTTACGAAACAAAAGTCAGGTACCTGACAAATACAGAATACAACCAATCCTAATACATGTCAAGTACCTGACAAAAAGTTTTACCATCTTCTTTAACGAAGTGGTTTGCATTGATTAGTATTAAGTGTGCAATAAGGTACGACTGAGCGTCGAGCCGTACCTTATTGCGCAGTCGCGGCTACACACTGCATGTGAAATGGCAAAGGGTTTACATCAAAACACAACTGGTCGGAGCCTGTCGTTAGAGATAGTAACCTGCCTAATAGTTCGTGGTAATAATCGCCACTTTCTTGGGTTTTTTACCTCTGCATAACCAGTACATAATATGACAGCAACCATCTGACCTGCAGTTTTACGTTTGTGTCTCCAATTTCGCAGCCTAGCTGTCTCTAAACCGCTTAAAAAAACCCAAGAAAGTGGCGATTATTACCACGAACTATTTCTTTTGATGCCGCCAAGTGAGCTAGTGATGCTCGCGACGCAGCCACCGCCACCTACCGCCCGCAGCCTACCGCCTGTCGCAACCAGCTACTAGGCAAACGCCTCCCGGCTCAGGTAGTATAGGTACTCCAGTAACTTTGGATTCGCAGGAGCGCTGCTGCTACCAACAGGAAGCACCCGTCCCGTATCACCATACTTCTCGACAAAAGCCTCAGCAGCTGCCAGAATCTCTTCATCGCTCGGGTCTTCAGAGAGCGAACCTGTCGGCATCGTGAGCAAGACCTTATCCCCAATTAGATTGTAGAGCAGCTCGTAGTCGTTGATTTCTTGTGGGCTCCAGATGTCTACTCCGGCTTCGGCGATAGCGGGAGCCAGCATGTGGTTGCGTCCGCAGCTGTGCAGCTCGAAGTACATCCCGCGCTTGTGGCACGACTCGACCAGCCTGCGAATGTATGGAACCAGCATTTCGCGAGCGGTTTCCAGCGAGAACTGCGGACCATGCTGCGTGCCCCAGTCGTCGTTGAACATCAGCACACCGGCATCGTAGTAGCGGTGATAGTGATCGATCAGGTCGTCGTAGAAGTCGCACAGCCGGTCAAAGAAGCGGTGCACGCCAGGCTTCTGCTCGTCGTCGACGTAGGCGACCATGACATTCTCGAAGTCCATCATCGAAATCAGGCGCTCGTTTAGACCGGTCAGCACCCAGATGCGGGTCAGGCGGTCGTCGGTCAGGTAGTCCTTGTTAGCCTCGGAGCTGGCCTCCCAGTCCCAGGTGGAAAGGTCGGGAAAGGTGATGTAGTCCTCAAAGCGATTGATGTCCGGCACCTTAGGGCTTCCCGGGCGAACCATCGATCCCATAGTAATCGGCACGTACTCCCAGGGCACACCGAACATGTCAGGCCCACCGGTGATGTCCGACCCAGGCGGCAGTGGATTCGCCTCGATAACCCACGCTCGCACGTTATTATCCGGAACCAGCGCCGGCGCAAAAGTCGTCATATGACTCATTGACGGCATATACATCGGCTTGCCGCCATCAAGCAGCAGCTTGAAATTCTGCTTCTCAGTAATCGGATAGTTGCGCTTGGGGATAGTAGCAGAAGCGTCCCATCCCGATCGATAGGTTCCGATCTGCTCAAACTCTGCTGCGTACTTCTCAAACATGTTCCCTCCTCATATATCTGGATAAAACCTCGTGGTTTTATCAGTGAATCACTCGCGGACTGTGCGCTGTGCGCACGCCGTGCAGGCTGCGAGTGCGAGCCCGAGCGCGAGCGTGGCAAAGGCAGCAACACCCTGTGGTCGGCGCGAATAACTGCTCAGCTCGATTCTACCTGCTGCTCACGCATGAAGAAAAACGATTGAGCAGGTGGTTCTAAGCACAGAGAGCCGCATCTGGTTATTAGTGCGGGTTGCACACCTGCCCTGTCGCATGCAACTCGCCGTCTACCCGCCGCTCGCCCCGCCGCTAGAACCCTTCCCCCGCCTTCCACGAGAACCCCCCCCCGCTGCCAAATCGAGAGCAGTTCGTGGCAAGAAATCGGCTTCGTCGGTGTCTTCCAGAGTGTAAACATAGAGAAATGCCCGCAGATCGGACGATTTTTCCGCCTGTCTTGGCATTTATGGGGATAAAACCTCTCCATCGACACCGACGAAGCCGATTTCTTGCCACGAACTGCTCTCGATTTGGCAAGCCGCGCTTGCCGCCGCGCGCTTGCCGCCGCCCGCTTGCCACCAAGCACCGTGCCCGCTGCAGCCTGCGCCACTCGCGCGCGCGCGCCCTGCGCGCCCCCCCCGCAACCGTGACCTACCTGCAGCAGGCAACCCCCACCCTCACCCGGCAGCCAGCCAACAAAAGCCGATAAACACTTGTGTTCAGATGCAAAGTCGCTTAGCATACTACATACATTATGAGTAACGCGGCAGACATCATCGTACACGGAGGGTATCCGATTGCTGGCACAATACGCGCCAGTGGAGCCAAGAATTCCGTACTAAAACTGATGGCAGCTGCCATTCTGGCACCAGGACAAACCCGTATCACCAACGTCCCACTGATTTCCGATGTCACATTGATGGCTGAGGTGCTGATGAGCCTCGGCGTTAAAGTCGAGTTCGAGCGCGAGCAGGCAGCAGTGGTCATCGACACCTTCGACATCACCAGCCTGAAAGCCCCAGCCGACCTCGTTAACCAGATTCGCGCCTCGATTGCCGTACTCGGCCCGCTGCTCGGTCGCTTTCACGAAGCTCAGGTCGCCGTTCCTGGTGGTTGCCAAATCGGCGAACGCAAGCTCGACATCCACTTTGCCGCTCTCGAAGCCCTGGGCATGCAGTTCTACACTGACACCGAATACATCTACGCCAGCGCTCCCGGCGGACTGGTCGGCGCTCCCGTCTACCTGCGCTTCCCCAGCGTCGGCGCCACCGAGAACCTGATGATGGCAGCCGTGCTGGCGCGCGGAACCACCATCATCGACAACGCTGCCCGCGAGCCTGAGATCGCCGACCTGGCCAACTTTTTAAACGCGATGGGTGCCCGCATCTCCGGAGCCGGCAGCCCCCGTATCACAGTCGAAGGCGTCACCGAGCTGACCCCCACCGACCACCACACCGTCGGCGACCGCATCGAGTCCGGCACCTTCCTGGTCGCCGGTGCCCTGTTGGGCGGCCCCGTTACCGTCGAAGGAATCAGTCCCGACTACCTTGCCACCGCATTACTCAAGTTTGAGCAAATGGGTGTTTCTGTGGATAAAACCCCCAATTCGGTCACAGTCTGGCGCGATCACACGCAGACTCTCAAGGGCACCGACATCCAGACTTTGCCATTCCCCGGTTTCCCAACCGACCTGCAAGCACAGTTTATGGTGCTTGCCAGCCTGTCAGAAGGAGGCTCACGCATAGCTGAGAATATCTTTGAGAGCCGCTTTCAACATGTTGAAGACCTGGTCAGAATGGGTGCCGATATAACAACAGAGGGGCATTTCGCCTATATCAACGGGGTCAGCAAGCTGACAGGAGCAACCGTCCACTCCTCAGATCTGCGTGCTGGTGCGGCACTGGTCTTAGCCGGCTTGGCGGCAGAAGGCGAAACCCGCGTTACCAACACTGAACACATCGACCGTGGCTACGAGAACTTCGTCAGCAAGATGCAAAGCCTGGGAGCCCACATTTCACGTTAAGCTCGCTTGCGAGTATGAATTCCAGCACGTAAACACCAAAGCAAACCAGCCTTCTCATAGCCTACGTAACAGCTATACAACAAGCCCTAAGATGTTATCACTTCTCATAACTGACTCAAGTGCCTTGACGTAGGAGATGACCTCTTCAGGTAAGCAGGCGATATCATCAGGGGATTGTTGTGTATAAACTTCGGCAATCATAGCGGTATAATGGCATATACTATGATGTAATAGTACTATTATTGGATGTTAATGCAAAAAATCTGACTTCAAAGAAGTGCTGGTGAAAACTGCTTTGCAGGGAAACTCACAGATAGCGTATTGCACAGTTGTAGGCAGCGGGGTTTGACTGATAGAATGTACTGCTGATAGAGGGATCAGTTGGCACCAGTAAACACACACAATAGGATAGCTATAAAAGGGGTAAACAATGAAAATGAAAAAAAGAGAGTTATACACTTGGCTATAGCAATTGTTTTTGCTTTCGGTACGATTCCAGTTACGGCGTTTGCACTTTCATATGAAAGAACCAATAGCTCAGCCTGTTGTTTATTTCTGTCTCACAAATCTAGCTAACTATAGGGGCTCAAACGAGTTATATATGAATAGTAATAAAGCACGAAGACTGATCAGCTCTATGCTTGCAGTTGCTGTTTCAATACAGATTAGTGGATGCATTAACAATTCTACTTCGACGAACTTACCGAGCGCGCAGGAGTTGCCTGCTGGTCACATCAAAGCTGGAGATAGTTTTCATGGATATGTGACCTTAAGTGGCGGTTGGGAGGTTTATATTGACCCCAGATATGTTTCGGAATGCGGAGAGAATCATTGTTTAGGCTCTGAGAACCAGAATGAAAATGTGTACCGTCCGGAAGGGTTAACATACTCTTTACCGAATGAAACAGCTGTAATCAATATCAAAGTGTTCACAGTTTCAAGTATTGAAGAAGAACTCTACTCTCAACGTCAGGTTCAAAGGATAATCAAAAGCAGTAGCTCTCCAGATTTACTTACTGAATGGGAAGAGAGAGTAATAGAGCTAGAAGATAGTCAAATCTTTCCTGTCTATCGTTTTAGCTGCAGCACACATGTCACAGACACATATTTGGCGATAAAAGGAACATATTATTCCTATGTTGTGCTTTATTCAACAACGTACTTATTCGTTGGTTTTGACAAGCTTGCACGGAGAATATCAGTATGTGCACAGACAGAGACTCTACTTGCGCAGACAACAGCTATCATTGAGGAAACGTATACGTTTGATTGTCTTCCATCTGGTCAATCAATAATCAATATCAGCAGGTCTGAGAAGACCGTTCTTGTAGACCTTTTTGATGTGAAGGTCACTCTGCTTGGGTACTATGAAACCGACGAGCACGATACTCTTATTTCATTGCTATTTGAGAATAACAGGAAGAACGATATTATCATCCATGGGAGTGAACTTCGGGTTAACGGTATCCCATTACCATCTGAAAGCTTTAACAGGTTTTGGCTGATCCCAGCTGGTGATGGCTTAATCTGGCGCTGCTACCTAGGCTCAGATCTATCAACATGCAAGGTCGATTATGCCAGTGATATCGGGTTTTCATTTCATGTATATGAGTCAAACAGTGGTCAGCTTGATGCTTTGTTACTCATAGTAGAAACGCACGACTTGACACTCAATCAAATAAGGTGAGATTGGTATTTCGGAAGCTGAAGCTGACCTACCCGTGGAGTTTGCATGGTAGGTCTCTGGTCTGTTCTCTCTATTGGCCAATGCCATAAGAGCATCTTTAGAAGGTCACGTTTGTAATAAATGATCCACACGCCTAATAGGTGGAGCTTACAACTAAATATTAACCAACCCACCTCCACATCATTTTGTGCAATAGGGAGTTTTGTTGTTGGACACTACCATTCAGTTATTGAAAAAAATGTCGAGTAAACAGCCATATAACAAGCCCTACGGGCAGTTTGACTTTGCAGTAGAATGATAAAAAACGTAGTGAGGTAACTTATGGTTGTGGTAATCAAACAAGTTGAGCATACCGACAGTCAGCATAAGGAGACGCTTCAATGACTTCGCCAGCGAAGGCAAGAAACACAGCAAGTAATAAAGGCAGAAACAGCCGAAGCAGCAGCAACCAGAAAAAGCCCGTACAGCTTAATTTAGTATCAGCTCGCTCAGGAGCATTCAATGATGCTTCGTCACTTTCACGTGACCTGTCTGCAGGTGGCTACGCTAAAACCAGAGCAACCAGGCGTCGTAACAAGATTCTGACAGCAACAATAAGCATTGTGCTGGTAGCTGCAATGCTCTCGACAGGAACCGCGTTGGCAGTCTATTTCATGATCATAAAACCAAAAATCGATGAGAACATCCGCACGAATTACCAAGGTGTTGTAGTTGACTTCAACAGCCAGGCTTTCGAAGGCATTTTTACTCCGCCAAAAGAACCGGGGGAGCCGTTCTTTATGCTTTTAATCGGCCTCGACGATGTTGATAATGGCGAAATGCCACGCTCTGACACCTTGATACTTTGCTACGTTGACCCAAGTTTAAAAAAGGTCGCGATGATATCAGTTCCCCGTGATATGCGAGTCTATATCGAAGGCTGGGGAATGAGCAAAATAAATGCTGCATATGCCTGGGGTGAGGTAGACCATGTCAACTACCTGAATGGGTATCGCAGAGAGGACATGAACGGAACAGCGCTTTGCACCAGCACGGTAGCAGCGTTTGCTGGAGTAGATATAGCATATACTGTTGAGATTCATTTCGGTGGCTTGATCGAATTAGTAGACAGCCTTGGTGGGGTCACAGTTGATGTACCTATGGCAATCAACGACCCTGAAGCAGGTCATGAGCGCTTGTCCCCAGGATTGCAGGTATTGAACGGAGAGCAAGCCCTGACATTTTGCCGGTCAAGAATGTTCGTGATCGGTGACTATCAGCGACAAGCTAACCAACGAACATTCCTGCAGGCTCTGGCTAAACAGATACTGTCCGGATCACCCACCGAGATAGCGCATGCTGTCGAGCTTATCACACAGAAAATCCATTCCAACATGACCACCAGCCAAATCATAGACCTGGCTCTGGCTTTCCGGGGTATCAAAGAGTCTGACATCGTAACCTATACAGTGCCCTCATATCCCGGAGCAATCGACGAGATCTCATATATGTTTCACTACGAAACCAAATGGCGCAATCTGATCAGTTCCGTGGCAGCCGGCGAGTTCCCAGACCCAATGGACTTCGATCTGACTATCGACATCCTTGGCGTTGCTCCGAAGGTCAGCCAACCTGAAGGACCCACGCAGGTCAACCAGGGCATCCTGTCATTTGAACAGTGCTCCGCGTTCACTGTTGAAGTCCGCAACGGCTGGGGAATCAAAGGTGCCGCTCGTGATGTCTCCGACTCTTTGGCTTTAGCTGGATACCAATACGGTGGAATCTCTAATACCAACTCCTTTTCGTACCGAGAGACGCTGATAATCTACGACCAGGAAGCCGATCGGCCTGCAGCTGAAGACATTGCCATGCGGCTTGGATACGGGCGCATAATACCTTCGCTTGGCAGGTATACATTCGATGGAAATGTGTTGGTAATAGTCGGCGAGGATTTCCCCTACCGACACTGACACAATCGTAACCGCCTCACCCAATCGAAGTGTTCATCGACCCCATCCGATACCCATCGGGATCAAAACTCACCTGTGCAAAACCAAAACCCCGCAAGGTAGAGACAACACCACTCCTGATACTGCTGTCAGTCAGCAACTGAAGCCCTGCCTGATCGCACTCGATTCGCGCCGCCAGCAAGCCGAAAACAGCCGCACAATCATCCTGCGCATTCTTTATCAGCTGCTCCAAAACCAGATCCAGCTCCTCGTTCCCACTGCTCCCGACCCGACTGACCCGCACACGCACCTGGCTGAATCCCAGGTCATGCAGATACCCCTCCGAGCGCTCAACCAGACGCAGCAGGGCAGGCGAGATCTTATCCCCAAACGCAAAGCGCGTTGCCAGACAGGCCTGAGCCGGCTGGTCGGCGCATTCCAGCATCAGCTCCCGAGCCAGGCGGCGGATGTCTGCCTTATCCAGTCCCGCCTCAAGCAGCGGACTGCGAACCCCCGTCTCCATAACCGCCTGCCGCCCAGGCCGATAGTCAGCCAGATCATCCAGATTCGATCCTTCAATAACTGTGGATAAATTCTTGTTTTGCGCGATGCTTTGTAACTGCTCCAGCATCGACTTCTTGCAGCGATAGCAGCGGTCAGGAGGATTATCAGCGAAGCTGTCGATGGCAAAGACGCTATGGTCGATGATCGTCAGCGGAATACCGCGCTTTTCGCAGAAAGATCTGGCCTGCTCCAGCTCACGTTCAGTGAAGACCTCCGAGGCAGCACAGACTGCATGGCAGCGCGAGGGACCGAGGGTAGAGAATGCAATTTCTAAGAGTAGGCTTGAGTCGACTCCACCGCTGAAGGCAACTAAAACACTACCGAGTTCTTCAAGAATCTGCTGAACTTTATATTTTTTTGCATCGGTCATCGTCGTACCATTCATCCGGGTGAGTGCCAACATATCATCAGGCAAAACCATTATAACTGCTCGAAGTCTGCTGGTTGTTAATGCTTGGTTTGCAGGTAAACTAAAATAAATCAGGTTTATCAGACTAAATCATGAGACACTTTGGTATGATGCTCAAGCAGGTTCAAAAGTACTCAAAAACTGCTCAGAATAATTTAGTTTTTCTTTGAATCTCGCTTGTGTAAGCAGAGCTTTTGAAGTATATTGTTTACCCTTCGTTTTGTGCGAAGTTGTCCTGACAGACATCGTGAAAACTTTTTCGAAAATTGTTGAGGATTAGCCTTGACAAGCACTCTCTGGATGGTTAGTATACCTCCTCGCGTCTTCTGCGCCCAACATATGGAAACAGAGGCTCGTAAAGAGAAACGGGAGAGCGGCAAACACTTTCCCGAGGTAAGTACAGCACCTTGAAAACTGGATACTGAGATGACAAATTCGCGTTATTCGAGACTTCTACCCCGTCGGGGGATCTCGAATAAACAAGGGGCAGTTTAACTGCTCCTATAGCCAAGTGAAACTTCAGCTTGATAGTGCGATCAAAAACAGATAACGGCTATCAGGCACAACCAGACAGACTTTTTGTTTGATACAGCTTAATGCAAGCTGTTTTTTGAAACGGAGGGTTTGATCCTGGCTCAGGATGAACGCTGGCGGCGTGCTTAACACATGCAAGTCGAACGATTAAAGCCCCTTCGGGGGTGTATAAAGTGGCGAACGGGTGAGTAACACGTGAGCA